>JAYSPO010000283.1:0-5048 GCA_043722015.1 Candidatus Kuenenia sp.
ATCGCTTCGCGCCGGGAAACCCCATCGCACAACGACGTTGGACGGTCGTGGATTGTCAGCATGAAAGGACCCCGGGAAACAAAAGTGGAACGGACACGCAGAATCGTGTATCCTCACGACATTCACTATCGCACATAAGTTCCATCGGATCAAGAAGCATGTCAGTCACAACTCACCCTCTGACCGCCGAAGCTCTGCTTGCGATGTCATCAACCAGCCGTGAACATACCGGTGAGATTCGCTTTGTATTTTACCTGAATTCGTGAGAATTCGAAGATGCATTGCCGTTTCGACAGGAAACGTCGGACAAGAATGTCCAACCTACGGAAAAATTGCTTCGCTCCTTTTGCTTACGTTCCGACAATGTCCCAACTTCGAACCTGCCGTCTGGTAACCCTGGGCTGCAAAGTCAATCAGTATGAAACTCAGCTCGTTCGCGAAGCCCTGCTGCAGAGCGGTTATCGTGAAGCGGACGACGATGAGTCTGCCGATTTGTGCGTCGTGAATACGTGTACGGTCACGAACACGGGTGATTCAAAATCTCGGCAGGTGATACGGCAATTGTCGCGGCAGAATCCCGGTACGAAAACGATCGTGATGGGTTGCTATGCGACGCGCGATCCACAAGCTGTTTCGGAACTGCCGAATGTGATCGAAGTAGTGACTGACAAACGAGAGCTGCCCGACGTACTGGGCCGCTTCGGCATCGTGGACATGCCGAACGGGATCAGTGAGTTCGAAGGACATCAGCGAGCTTTCGTAAAGATTCAGGACGGCTGCATTCTGAAGTGTTCCTACTGCATTATTCCGACGGTGCGTCCCGGACTTCGCAGTCGTCGACCCATTGATATCGAAGACGAGATTCGTGCGCTGATCGAACACGGGTATCGTGAGATCGTGATCAGCGGGATCCACATGGGACATTTCGGTGTCGATACAAACAATCTGCAACACGGTGAAAAGCCCGAGCGGTTGTGGCACTTGCTGAGGCGGCTCGATCGGATTCCCGGTGAATGGCGGATGCGGTTGTCCAGCATCGAAACCGTCGAAGTCAACGACGACTTTATCAAGGCCGCCGGAGACTGCGAACATCTTTGTCCACAGTTCCACCCTGCTCTGCAAAGCGGCAGCAACACGGTGCTGACCCGCATGCGACGTCGATATCGTGTGGAGAGATTCCTGGCACGGCTCGATCAGATCCGCGACATGCTCGGCAACGATCCGGCGTTCAGCACGGATGTTATCGTGGGGTTTCCTGGTGAGACCGATGCCGAATTTGAAGAGACGCTGGACACCTGCCGCAAGGCCCGCTTTATGAAAGTGCATGTGTTCCCGTTCAGTCGCCGCGACGGCACACCCGCTGCCACGATGCCCGACCAGATTCCGCCGGATGTGATTCGGGAACGTGTGCGCATCCTGAGCGATCTCGAACGCGAACTGGCCGAACAGTTTTATCTCAGCCGCGTGAATCCGGCAGGTTCGAACGACGATTCGAATCTTCTCCGCGTGCTCGTCGAGCGCGAATGCGAAACACGACCGGGCTACGTTCGCGGTTCAGATCAGTGGTACATGCCGGTGGAGGTTCCCGGAACCGCCGCAGATCTTGCACAGTTTGTGACGTGTCGAGCAGTTTCGGCGAATCGTAACGGCGTGGTCGCAGAACGCATCAGCGGCGAGCGGCCAATCACTGGTGCTGCAGCGAAAACGATGAGCAGCCATATTCTCCACAGACACAGTACCGGAGGGCTGACGCCGCTCCGCTCGCCGGAATCTTGTGAAGAGTTCGACTCCGAACCCACGGATCTCGTGCAACTGGGAACGTCGCACTCAGCCTTGATGAACTCAGGAGTCCAGTCATGGCCACGCTGATTGCCATTGAAGGCATTGATGGAGCAGGAAAAGGGACGCAGGCCAATCGCCTTGTGGCTTCGCTTCGCGACATGGGATTGAAAGCCGATTCGCTGCAATTTCCCCGCTACGCCGCCACTACGTTCGGTTGCGCCATTGGTGATTTCCTGAACGGCCGCTTCGGATCGCTGAATGAAGTGCATCCGCAACTGGCTGCCGTGCTGTATGCGGGCGATCGATATGAATCACGGTCGCTGTTGCTGAAGATGATGGAAGACAACGATGTGGTAGTGCTGGATCGCTTCGTCGGATCCAATCTGGCACATCAATCCGCAAAACTCGACGGCGACGCCCGTACGGCATTGATCACATGGATCGAGAAGATTGAATTTGAAGTCTTCGGACTTCCGCGTCCGCAACTTAACATTCTGATCGACATGTCGTCACAGATGAGTCGCGAACTGGTCGCTCGCAAAGCGACACGCGACTACACGAATCAGGAAGCCGACCTGCAGGAATCCGACCTGCCCTACCTTGAAAAAGTTCGCCGCTGCTACCTCGCCCTCGCCCACAGCCGCCTCGACTGGCGCACGGTTCATGGCCTGAGGGACGACGGAGCGCTCAGAACGATCGATGATGTTGCGGCGGAAATCCTGACGATCTCGCAAATGGTCAAATGCTGAACCTTCGTGTGTTCGGAGCCGGAGCCGGAGATTGCGATGAGACGTGTGACCACGGGCTGGAACCAGTCCAAAATCAATTCCGCGTTTTGTCATCCACACATAACTGAGCGTTTGAAATCCCGTCGCTCCGCCGACGGGATTTTGCAGCGTTAGGAATTTTGCAACGGCAAAACCTGGAGTTGAATATGGCCGAGTCCTTAATTCAGCAGCCACTCAAGCAGGCGCCAGTCCATCCAGCGGCGGTCGGGGTCAACACCGCTGCGACCGACAAAGCCCAGATGACCTCCGTGCTTCGTCAGGCACAGCGTGACATTGGGCGGCAGCTGGAGTCCTTTGAACGCATGCGTACTCACTACAGGATCGTCCTGCGACGCAAGAATCGTCGTGTGGACGCGGATCTGATTAATCACCGACTTGGATGACGCTCGCTCGTAATAATGGTCGGCGGATTCAAATCCGGACGCCGGTGCCGTGTAAAGTTCATCGAAGTCGTACAATCGACTTGGCGGTCGACGAACGTTGGCCAGCGGGACGTCGTCTCGCCACTGTGTTGTATTCGAGAGTTGTCGGACCAGCTTTCGGGCAAAATACAAATCGTAGCGCTGACCCATGCGAGACGCATTCAGCATGGATGAACAATGGTGGAGGTCAATCGGCGGACAGACAGCGACGGCACGAAACAGGCTCAGCGGCAGATCAGCTCCAGATTCACCAAGGTATCGCAGCAACAGGTTCCCGCTGAGTGAAAAACCGGCGAGAGAAATCGGAGATCCGGGACACAGTCGTTCGACCATGTGAACGGCGGCCGCCAGGTCTTCGACGCGTCCAGCGTGATACGGATATTTGGCGAGACTGGTGCCGGCACCGCAGCCGCGATGATCCATTCGAAACGACCGCACGCCGCGCTGCTGAAGTCGCGCCGCCAGACGTACCATGTAGCCACTGCGATGGGATCCGCACAAACCGTGCAACATCAGGACAACATGATCGCCCCGTTGCCAACCCTGAGGACAATCGTCGTGAATGACAACCATATCGCCGTCATCCAGCCGGAGCCGGCGCTCGGTGGTTTCTGTAAGCGGCAGAAGACCTGGAAAAAACGTCGCCCACGCAGTCTGAGCATGCGGACTGGATAAGCCGCGTGCCGGGCGGAACTGCAGTATGCCCGGCAAGGCGTCACCAGGGAGAGTAAACGGATGCGAATCGTGCAACGCATGTTGCGACCCGGCGACATCGTAATCCGGAATTATTTGTCCCTGAACACCGTCCATGAAAGAAGTCCGAAACGCGGGCTTGAGACACGTCGAGTTACCATTGACCGACGCGAAAAAACGATTTTCACCCATGAAAACGGCTGACTTTCCGCTTCAGAATCGGACTTTTAGACGTTTTTTCCGGTTTCGCAAAGTGCCAAACGCTCGTTTTATGAATTTCCTTGTGCCGGTGATAATCGCCCCTTCAAAGTCCAGCAGGATTTCCCCGATCAGCCATCGATCGTTCGCGATTCAACAGGAACCTCGGCTAGGAAAAGAATCTCATTGCTGACGGCCGATGAAATTCCGCGTTCGACGGTGGGGGCTGTGCCGTTCCTGTTTCAACGTCCCGCTAAAAGACTGGGTTTGAATTTGTGTAGCCGTTCACGACATTCCGAGAATGGCAGTTTAAACCACAGATGGACACGGATGAACACAGATTGGCTGTTGATTTCTATCTGTGTGAATCTGTGTTTATCTGTGGTTGCTTGCGCAGGTTTCGTTCTAATGCGTGAACGGTTACGAATTTGTTATGCGGAATCGCGTTCACCGCTTTTTGGTCACCGAATACGCTACTATGGAGCTTGCTTTCATAGGGCGATAATCACCACCAGAACCCGTCGTCGGAAATACGTGTTACGCCACCATGCCGCTCGTCGGCATGGAGCGATGATCATAGTGCCGGCATTCTCTGGGGATCATCATCCTACCCGGACGAGCCGGGTAGTGATGGGAGTGACGTCAGAACTTCTGTCTGGTGATGATCATTGCTCGATGGGGACAAGCCCGCATCGGGGCTTCTAAACCATGACCGTTTTTTAATTGCCGAAATCGAATTGATACTCCAATATCCCAGCAACCAAGCGGGACATTGTTTTTATTTTCTGCGTTGCTGCAACAGGTACGTGACCAGATCGCGAAGTTGGGACTCTGAAAATGTCTCGCCCACGTTGGAAGGCATGGGAGACGTTGTCGCGGCCCGGCGTTCTTCGATTACGTCGCTCTGCAGAATGGTTTCCTTTGCCTGACTGTCGATAATGCTGACGCGATTGCCTTCCAGTTCCTTCAACAGTCCGCTGTAGGCTTTGCCTTCATTTGTCACCACAGTTGTGGTCCGGAACGCAACATCAACATTGCGATTTGGCGCGAGTACGTCTTCCAGAACGCGATCGAGTCCGCGATTGGCGATGCCATCCAGATTGGGACCGACCTGCTTGCCTTCACCGGCAATCTGATGGCAGATGAGGCAACTCTTTTTGAACAA
>JAYSPO010000284.1:0-9993 GCA_043722015.1 Candidatus Kuenenia sp.
GCGCTGCGCTTGGTCCGGCCTACAAACTCAATCCGAATTCCTAATCCTGACGAGGCACTCGTCCGTTGCAGCGAGCCTGAATGTTCTGGGCGGGACAACATCGGACGAAACGAACTTGGGTAGTGTTCGACGATTTTCGACGCTACTATTTCGCATATCGCAGGTTTTGAGTTTTACCGAAAGTCCGAGTCATGTCTTCCACCCTGGCCGAAATTGTTTCCGCAGCGATTCAGCTCTCTGAAAAGGACCGTCTGGCCATTGTCAGCCAGTTGCTGGAAACGATGGGTGACGAAGAACATCTGCCTGACATTGATGACGACGATTTCATCGCAGAAATTCAACGCCGTCGCAACGATCCTGCCGACGCCGTTCCGTGGTCACAACTTCGGGACGAGAACTGACGTCCATGGATTCTCTGCGATTTCATCGGCTCGCCGCTCAGGAGTATCGATTCGCTTTGGATTGGTATCGCAAGCGAGACGCGGCAGTCGCGGCAAGGTTTCGTGATGCCGTTGACGCTGCCGCAAACCGCATCTTGAATGATCCGGATTCTAACTTTGAAATCGTCGATGGCATTTGCTCAGTGCGGTTGCGGAGATTTCCCTACATGCTCGTCTTCGCAAGAGATAGTGGCGAAAGTGTGCTGATTCTGGCTGTCGCTCATGCCAAGCGTCGCACCGGATACTGGAAACGCCGCCAGAAACTGGTGTGATCGCTGCTTTGCGGAACCTGCAGGTAGAATAGAACCACAGAAGGCACAGAGAACCTAGCGCGGGCTTCGCCGACAAACCAAAGTAGCCATCACGCTCCGCCGTGATGAGCATTTGTCAATCGACATTCATCAACCAGGACAGAGTGCCTGGATCTGGCCCTGCATGGGCTGAAGGACAATCAGCGCGGGGGCTTCATTCATGTGGCGCAGTTCCAAGCTCGTCACGGCGGAGCGTGACGGGTACTTTGCGATTTGCCAGTCACCGAGGCCGAGCCGCTGACATGGCACGCTTTCGGACGAGTTTGGGGGATGAGCATCCCAGTACTCTCACGGGCCAGCGAAACCTGGACCGCTTTGTGGCTGAGATGAAGTAGAGGATCGCGGTCGGTCGGTTGAGGCACGATTGTTTAACCGCGTGGGCAACGCCCCGTCGTTTGTATTTCAAATCTCAAATTTGAAATTTCAAATAGAACAATCGCAGCCCGCTGGGCACGCGGTTAAACGAGGAAATGCCCACCGCGTGCGGGATACAATATTCCCCGCCTATTCCACAATAATTTCGCGGACGGACTTTCCGCTCGGGATCATCGGCAGGACGTGTTCCTGATAGGGGCAGATCACGTCCAGCAGGTACGGGCCTTTGTGGCTGATCATTTCTGCGAGAGCCTTGGGATATTCGGCCTTGCTGCGGACCTGGCGAGCTTTCACACCGTAGCTTTCAGCGATGCCGACAAAGTTTGGGAACGTGTCGGTCGGCATTGAACCGTCGCCTTCACCGAGGGCTTCCGGATGATCGGACGGACCAAGGTACGTGTGAGCTCGACGACCGGAATTGAATCGGTCTTCCCACTGCACAACCATGCCGAGATGCTGATTGTTCAACAACAGGATCTTCACCGGGAGTTTTTCACAGTGCAGGGTAGCAAGTTCCTGGATATTCATCTGGAACGAACCGTCACCGTCGATGTCAACGACCAGCGAATCGGGGTGTGCGGACTGTACGCCCATCGCGGCAGGCAGACCGAAACCCATGGTCCCCAGACCAGAGCTACTCAACCAGCGACGTGGCTTATTGAACTTGTAGAACTGTGCCGCCCACATCTGGTGCTGGCCCACGCCCACGGTCACGTAACAGTCCATTTTCTGAGTCTGCCGCCACAGTTCGTCAATCGCGTATTGCTGCAGAATTGCATCTCCAGCAGTCGCGTACGCCAGCGGAAATTTGTCCTTCCAGCCGTCGATCAGGTGATGCCATTCGGTCAGATCCGGAATGTCCGCGTCGTCCAGAGCTGCGTTCAGAGCGATCAGAGTTTCCCGCACATCGGCGTGAATCGGGATATGGGCTTCTTTGTTCTTATTAATCTCAGACGGATCAATATCCACATGCACAATTTTGCCGTGCTTCGCGAACTCCGCGAGCTTCCCGGTGACGCGGTCGTCGAAGCGAACGCCGAACGCCAGTAGCAGGTCGGACTGATCCACGGCGTAGTTTGCATACACGGTTCCATGCATTCCCAGCATGTGCAGTGACTGCGGATGAGTTCCGGGAAAGACGCCCAAACCCATCACCGTCATTGTTACCGGTATGCCGGTTCGCAAAGCGAATTTTGTCAGTTCTTCTGCTGCTTCGCTCTGAATACAACCACCGCCCACGTACAGCACCGGTCGGCGCGAACGACGAACCGCGGCGAGTACCTGTCGAATCTGTTCCGGAGCAACAGGAGGGACTTCGGGACGATAGCCTGGCAGATTCATCGGCGGATCGAAATTCACTTCGCTCAACGGCATCGTTTCCAGCTGGACGTCTTTGGGGAAGTCGATCAGCACGGGACCAGGTCGTCCGGTGGACGCGATGTGGAAGGATTCCTTCACAATCCGCGCGACGTCGCGGATACTCGTGATCATGTAGTGATGTTTGGTGATCGCGCGGCAGACCTCCACCATCGGGGTTTCCTGGAACGCATCGGTGCCGATGACCGCCTGAGGAACCTGGCCGGTGATCGCGATTAACGGAATACTGTCCAATTTGGCGTCGGCAATCCCGGTCACCAGATTGGTCGCTCCGGGTCCGCTGGTCGCCATGACCACGCCCGTCTTGCCTGTCGATCGGGCAATTCCCTGAGCCGCGAAGCAGCCGCCTTGTTCGTGCCGAGGCAGAATCGTGCGAATGTTATCGCGTTGCTCACGCAATGCCTGATGCAGTGGCATGCTGCAACCGCCCGGATAGGCATAAATCGTGTCAGTCCCCAGCCGAACGAGCATCTCGATCAGAATCTGGGCCCCGTTAATCGTCTGAGTTGCTTTTTCAACGGTAGCCAACGTCGTGACTTTCTTTGTCGAGTGTTCAAAATTGGATGGACATTCATGCCCAACTCACGGAAAACGACGATGGACAAGACGGCCTATCGTACAATATAGGCAGGCTGAACTAAATATCCATCCCCAGGAATTTGACGTCCTACGACGCCGTCAGCCAAGGCAATGCCGCCCCGGCCGGAGGAAGTCGGACGATATCAACGCCGGTCACTTCCTTGTGGCCCTTGATCTTTTGAATCGCTTCAGCCGACGGTTCATTATCCAGATTCAACACCGCCACGGACGCGCCGCCAGGACGATCCTGCTTGCGTCCCAGTGCCATCTGGGCAATGTTGACATTGTGTTCCCCGAAGACCGTGCCGATGAAACCGATGAGCCCCGGCACGTCTCGATGTCGGTAAATCAGCAGCAGACCGTCGAGGTAGGCTTCGAAATGGTATTCGTTCAGGCGAACAAGACGCAGGAACTGGTTCCCGAAAATCGTCCCGGATGCTTCGAACTTTCCCTGATCGGTCGTCAGAACCACAGAAACCATGGATGCGAAGTTTTCGCAGTCACCACTTGCGGATTCAACAATATGAATCCCGCGCGCCTGAGCGACCGATGTGGCGTTGATGATATTCACGCTTTCGTCCAGTGCTGCCTCCAGCAGTCCGGCCGTCATGGCGTTTGTCAGCAGGCGGGTTTTCTTGCTGGCTGCTTCACCTCTGTAAATGATCTCAGCGCCCTTCAGACTCTGCCCCTTAATCATTTGCGCAGAAAGCAGGCCAAGGCGATAGGAAAGATTGAGATAGTTCTTCAGTTCACCCATCTCAGACGCTGAAACAGGTGCCATGTTGACCGCACAACGAATCTCGCTGCGCTTCAGATAGGCCACGACCAGCTCTGCAGCTTCGATCGCGACCATTTCCTGAGCTTCTTCCGTGGACGCACCCAGATGTGGCGTGGCTAATACCTGTGGCAGGTCGATCAGACGGCGATCCTTTGGCGGTTCTTCCACGAACACGTCGAGAGCCGCGCCGGCAACATGACCTGATTCAATTGCATCGGCGAGGTCTTTTTCATCCACAATTCCGCCGCGCGCACAGTTGATGATGCGAACGCCCTTCTTCATTTTCGCGATGCGAGCCGCATTGATAATACTGCGCGTCTCCTCAGTCAGTGGTGTATGGACGGTGAGATAATCGCACTTGCCGACGATGTCATCAACATCGCGATACAGTTCGATGCCATACTCTTTGGCTTTTTCTTCAGAGAAGAACGGGTCATATCCGACAACCGTCATTTCAAACGCCACCGCTCGTCGCGCTACGCTCAGCCCGATTCGCCCGAGACCGACAACAGCCAGCGTCTTGCCAGCCAACTGAGTGCCCTGAAATGACTTTCGATCCCATTTACCAGATTTCATACTGGCATGAGCCGGGCCGATATTCCGGGATAAAGCCAGCATCATGGCGAAGGTATGCTCCGCCGTGCTGATCGTATTACCCGTGGGCGTGTTCATCACCAGGATGCCAGCACGCGTTGCTGCTTCCAGATTGATGTTATCCACACCAACTCCGGCTCGGGCGATACATTTTAGACGATCCTGACCGTCGAGAATCTCGGCGGTCAACGTCGTGCCGCTGCGGATGATAATGCCATCCGCTGTCTTCAGCTCTTCCCGCACCTGTGCAGGCGTAAGACCGCTTTTGACGACGACTTCGATACCTTCAGTGTGTTCCAGAATCTTCAGGCCAGCCTTAGACAGGCTGTCAGTGATCAGCACTCGATACACGTTGGGGCACTTTGCTTTTCGGACAGAAAACTGGCAAGGACACTTCGCATTGATGACGAAGAAGAGTGCCTTCCGGGGACGCGGGTTTTAAGCGGAAACGAGTCTAATCACAAGACGCCAGGCCAGTTGTTCAAGTTCGGGCAGTGTTTTTAACGGTCTCAGTTTCGGGGATCAATGGCCAGGCAGAATCGGCAATTCAAATAGGCCGCTTGCGGGTTGTTGGTTTATGGTGGGATAAGCTTCCAGCTTGTCAGATTTTCACAAAAAACATGGAGTTTTCATTCCACGATGGCAAGCTGGAAGCTTTCCCCACGTAGAAATCCAGACCAAATTAACATCCCGCTCGTGGCCTTCTCAGCGGCAAGCGACAACTTGCGACGATACGAGTTTCAGCATTCGCTATACAGATGCCTACAGTCTATTCACGTGTGCTTACAATTCGGGCACATGTTAGCATTCCTGGTAACGCGACGGTGAAGACTGACATGATTGATTCAACGTAAGTGATTTAATTACAATATCTTGCATCTAAATCATGAGTGCAACATGAACATTCGGGCACGTCGTTTGCAAATTCCGTCGGTAGGTCATTTTGTTTGCATGGCGGCGAACGAAGCGGAATTCAAGGAGCGACTTCAAGGGGCAGGCGGAAGCAACCTTGCTTTCATTTGCTTTTGCAGGGGTCATACTCCGGTTCAAGGTGAGTGAAGTGCCTTTCATTCTGGCAATGCAGCCTTGAACGCCTAAAGGAACACACTGACGATGCAACGCGTTGCGATTTTCTGCACGTCAACAAGCCACAATTTCAGTCTGAGAGCAAGCGAGGAGAACGCAATGATTGGCAGTTTTTGGATCCAGTTTCGGCCTGCTATAAGAATGGCTACTTTCGGGATCTGTTTCCTGTTTGCCGCCTCGGGGGCAACTTATGGTCAGGAGCCTGTCGCAGCCGATGCAACAACACCGGCTACCGAAGAAGTTGTGACGACCGAGGAAGTTGTTACGACCGAGGAAGTCGCTGCTCCCGCGCCCCATCTCGCAGGTACGATCGACACGGGATCAACCGCCTGGTTGTTGATCAGCTCTGCTCTGGTATTTTTCATGATGCCCGGTCTCGCGTTGTTCTATGGCGGCATGGTTCGCGCCAAGAACGTGCTTAACATGTTCATGTGCGTGATGGTGTGCGTTCCGATCATCGCTGTGCAATGGGTGGTGTGCGGTTACAGCCTGACGTTTGCTGTTCCGTCTGCGATTACGATGGACGGTGGCAAGGCTGAAGACGGGTCCGACAAGCCAGCACTCAGCTACCTCGGCTGGGATCCGTCGCTCGTCCTGTTCAAAGGATTTTCCGGGACCGATCCTGCTGACAGTTCAACGTACTTCGGCAAGATTGTGACCAGTGGTGACACCGTCGGCTCAGTTGGAACGGGCGTGCCCGAGTTGCTGTTCTCAATGTTCCAGATGATGTTCGCAATCATCACTCCCGCCCTGATCGTCGGTGCCATCGCCGAACGAGTGAAGTTCAGCGCATGGTGCCTGTTCACGGTCCTGTGGGCCACGATCGTGTATGACCCGGTTGCTCACTGGGTGTGGAACGTTAACGGCTGGCTGTTCCAGAAAGGCGTGCTCGACTTCGCGGGCGGAACGGTTGTGCATATCCTCGCGGGAACTTCCGCACTCGCTCTGATCCTGATCCTGCCCAAACGTCAGGGTTTTCCGAAGGGACCATTCCTCCCGCACAGCATCGGCTGGACACTGATGGGTGCCGGATTCCTGATGGTCGGCTGGTTCGGGTTCAACGCCGGTTCGGCGATCGCGATACCGGGTGCTGAACTTCCGGTGTCAGGAGCGGTCGCAGTGCTTGCGTTCACGACAACTGCTCTTGCTGGCAGTGCGGCGGCCGGGTCGTGGATGCTGGTCGAATGGTGGCATGCTGGCAAGCCGACTGCGATCGGCGTCGCGTCCGGCATGGTGGCAGGGCTCGTCGTCATCACACCTTGTGCCGGACACGTCAGCCCGGGCAGCGCATTGCTGATTGGCCTGATCGGCGGCGTCGTGTGCTTCTTCGGCGTACAGATGAAACAGCTCCTGAAGTACGACGACTCACTCGACGTTGTCGGTGTCCACGGTGTCGGCGGAGCAGCTGGTGCACTGCTCGTCGGCTACTTTGCAATTCGCCCGGTTACGGGTGGCATGGCTCAAATCATGTTGCAGTTGCAGGGCGTTCTCGTGGCCGGCGTCTACGGATTTGTAATGACCATTATCCTCGGGCTGCTGATCCACAAGACGATCGGCTTCACGGTCAAGGAATCCGCAGAAGACGAAGGGCTCGACGTCACCGAGCATGGTGAGTCTGCGTACCGCCTGACCTGAAAGCCGCCATTTCGTTGCGGCAACGAATGGATTCCTCCGATTTGTTATTTGCAATTCGAATGAACCGTTGAAATCGAAGCGGGGCACCTTGCTATCAGGGTGCCCCGCTTTTTGCTGTATCCTTATTTGAGATCAACGGTAAACTTCGGATGTCGCAACGTGGCCGCCTTTGTGGACTTTCGAACGCGCGAACCAGAATCGAAAATAGCGCCTTCAATTTGATTTTGCCCGGAAAATTGTCGCTGATCACATTCGGCAGAACGCAGTCCAGAGCATAGAATTTCCATTCAACACTTTGTCTACCGCTTCCGTGATTCGACGGAAAGGCCAGTTGGATGCGATGTCCTTGTTCACTCGATCAGCAGACGATGCAATTTCCGTGGGGTAAGCTTCCAGCTTGCCATGTACCCGGATCGACAACAGCGTTTGGGTCTTTCGCAAAGGCAGGACTCTGCGTGCTGCTTGCCTGCGTTGCCTTTGCGGGACCAATCGTTGCGGATGAAGTCACTTCCAGGGACTTCGATCACCACATCGCACCATTGATTGCACAACGGTGTTTGACGTGTCACAGCGGAAATGAGCCGAAAGGACAGCTCAATCTGTCTTCCCGTACAACCGCAATGGCCGGAGGGGAATCAGGCATCGCAATCAAACCGGGGAGTCCTGGAGAGAGCCTGTTCTGGGAAAATATCGATTCCGATCAGATGCCACCGAAGAAGCCACTGTCTGCCGCTGAAAAGGCTCGCTTCAAGACCTGGATCTCAGACGGAGCGCGCTGGGGCACGGAGACCATTGATCCGTTTCGCTATTCCACCGATGCCCGCGCAGGATCGGACTGGTGGTCTTTACAGCCGCTCCGAAGTCCACAGCCACCAACGGCGAATCGTCCCGGTTGGACATCAAATCCCATCGACGTTTTTGTGGACGCTAAGCTCCACGAAGCCGGACTGGCACCGTCCGTGGAAGCTGACAAACGTACGCTCATTCGCCGTCTGTCATTTGATCTGTTGGGGCTCCCGCCAGCGCCCGAAGAGATCAACGCATTTTTGACCGACACAACGGATCATGCCTGGGAAACTCTGGTGGACCGTTTACTTGCGTCGCCGCATTATGGCGAACGCTGGGCCCGGCACTGGCTGGACATCGTGCGTTTCGGTGAAAGCAATGGCTTTGAATACGACCAGCCGCGCAATAACGCCTGGCCGTATCGCAATTGGGTGATCAATGCACTCAATCAGGACATGCCGTATGACGAATTTGTCCGCATGCAACTGGCGGGTGACATCCTGCAACCGAAAAATTTCAACGCGATCACGGCCACCGGATTCCTTGTCGCAGGTCCGCACAACACAACACTCCCCGCCAACGACAAGATGCGCATGTCGATGGCTCAGGATGAAATCGAAGATCTGGTCGGCATCGTCGGTCAGACATTCCTCGGCCTCACCGCTAATTGCGCTCGATGCCACGATCATAAGTTCGATCCGATTTCGCAAAAGGAATACTACCAACTCGCGGCGACTCTGACCGGTGTGACGCATGGCGAACGAAGTGTCGAGGTGGCATTGTCGGCGGAGCAACAGCAGCGTCTGGCGGATATCGAGTCTGAACTTTCACGAATCCGCACCGCGCAGGATGCGATTGAACATTCCGCTCGCAGTCTGATTCTGGCGGAACGTGAGAATGGCACCGCGACACCTCCGGAACCACCGCAGGCCTTTGCCACCTGGGAATTCGACGGCGACTTAAAAGTCAGTGTCGGATCACTCAATGCAACCGCTCACGGCGGCGCAAAGATTGAAGATGGCTGCCTCGTCCTGGACGGCAAAGATGCGTGGGTCGCGACTCAACCTTGTACTGTCGATCTGCAGGAAAAGACGCTCGAAGCATGGGTCCAGCTCGATAGCCTGGACCAGAGCGGCGGTGGCGTGATCAGCGTGCAGACGCTGGATGGAGCAACGTTTGATGCCATCGTCTTTGGTGAGCGTGAACCCAAAAAGTGGATGGCTGGCAGCAATGGGTTTGTCCGCACGATGTCTTTCAACGGCACTGAAGAAGCTGACGCAAAGGAGAGCGCCGTACATTGTGCGATCGTTTATCAGAAAGACGGCACGATCACTGGCTATCGCGACGGGATGCCTTACGGCACGTCGTATCGACCTGGCGATTTACAGACTTTCGCGACGGAAAAGTTTCAGGTCATCTTTGGCCTGCGGCACAGTCCTGTCGGAGGTAATCGAATGCTCGCCGGTCGGATCCAGCGGGCTCAGCTTTACAACCGTGCGCTGACTGCCGACGAAGTCGCAGCATCAGCGGGTGTCGCCGATCGGAATTATGTGTCCGGCGCGCAGATGCGGGCACGACTTTCTCCCGAGCAACGCGCGAATCACGAACAGTTGATCGCCAACCTCGCGACGTTGCAGGCAGAAAAAGATAGCCTGAAAAGTTCTGAACTGCAGAAACTTTACACATGCGTCTCAAATAACCCCGGAATCACGAGAGTCCTGAATCGCGGCGACGTCGGTAGTCCGACCGATGAAGTTTCGCCGGCGGGACTGAGTGCCGTGACCGGCAGATCCCCGGATTTTGGACTTGCTCCGGATGCCAGCGATGCTGATCGTCGCCTGAAACTTGCCGCATGGGTGACGCATCCTGACAACCCGCTGTTCGCGCGCGTGATGGTGAACCGGCTCTGGCAATATCATTTCGGACAGGGAATGGTCGCAACACCCAGCGACTTTGGATTCAACGGAGGCCAGCCCAGCCATCCGGATCTGCTCGATTGGCTTGCTCAGACGTTTCGCCACGGTGGCTATCG
>JAYSPO010000285.1:0-1761 GCA_043722015.1 Candidatus Kuenenia sp.
CACAGTCCCGAGGTAGGCTCGCAAAGAGGCACGGCGCTGGCCGTCCTTCGGGCGTTCCTGTGCCACATAAATCGGAGGTTGTTCGGTTGCGATCAGGTATCGACAAACCAGGCTCATCAGGTTGGCGACTTTGGCAATACCTTCGTAGTTGAGTTTTTCCGGCGTGTCCCGAGGTGTATGGTATTCGCTGTGATTGCCGGTGAACGCAGACAGGATCGGAACGCCGTGCAGGAAGAAGACACTGGCGTCGGTCGGGAGATAACTGTCGTCCTGAAGTGTCAGCGAAAGGCCGAGCGGCACGTTGGCCTGTTCGATAATCTTCTGCCACGCTGCTGAGGAACCAATTCCCTGCAACACCAGTTTCTCCTGCAGCCGACCTACCATGTCCATGTTCAGGCAGGCAGCAATGTAGAGACTCAGGCCACCCGTATTCGGCCCGGCGAGATCATCGGCTTTCTTCTCCGGCTCAGCAGCACCACCAGCGCTGCCTTCCACTGCCGCCGCATGTTGCGAAAACAGAGTTTCGAGACTTTTTACGTAGTGACTGGAACCCAGCAATCCCAACTCTTCGCCGGACCAGGCGGCAAACACGATATCCCGCGAGCCGTGAAGTTTGCCGGCATCTTTCGCCAACGCCATGGCTTCGGCGATCTGCATCATGGCCGATACACCCGAGGCGTTGTCGTCAGCTCCGAAGTGAATTTGAGACGGCTCGTCACCGCGTGCCAGTGAGTTGCCATTTGGACCAGTGCCAAGATGATCGATGTGCGCGCCGACAACAACGATCTGGCCAGCCTGAGATTCGTTCATCTGCAATCGTCCGAGGACGTTGCGTCCAGTCTTCTTTTCCTGTTGGATGTCAATGCTGGCTGAAATCTTCAGTCCGTCCAGGGGGAACCCCATCGCTGGTTCTCCGGAATCCATCTTCTGCTGCACGGAGGCCAGATCCTTGCCGCGTTCCGCGAACCATCCACCGGCAACGCTGTCTGAGACACTGATCACCGGCAACCCCGATCCGGCCAGTGATCCGTCAAACTGCAGCGGGGCGAGTTGTTCTTTCACGCCCGATGTCGGGCCGCTGACGACAATCAACCCTCGCGCCCCCATATCGCGCGCCTGCATGGCTTTGAACCTCAGGCTGGAAAAACGGATAAAATGCTGTCGCTGTTCAGGCGTAAAATTCTCCGGCATAAATCGAAAGACGACGACCCACTTGTCTTTGACTTCCAGATGCACGAAGGAATCGTACTCTTCGATCCCTTCCAGCGCCGGGGCTCGAATACCATATCCGGCGAAGATAACTTCCGAAGCATCAATCCTGATCGAACTGGAAAATGCCAATGGACGCCAGTCGTCTTCCAGAGTCATTGGTTCGGTAACCCGGTTCTTACCGTCAACAATCTCCTCAACAGTCATGACGTTGTTCGGGCCTGCTGAAACGCCTGACGTAAATTCAAATTCCTGAAAGTAGGTACCGTTGTCGCCCGCAGGCAAGAGTCCCATCGTCTCAAAGTTCAATGCCACATAGTTCGTGGCAAGTTGCTCGCCCTTCGTTCCTGTCAGACGGCCGCCAAGTTGCGGACGGCACAGGAACTCGACATGACGCACAGCATCAGCCGGGGCGAAATCACCGCGTGCTTCGGGCGTCAGCGCCATTACTCGCTTGGCTTCAGCCTGCAAGGCGACGGCGGGCGATGCGGGTTTCAGTTCGAGCAATTCCAGGGCGCGGGCGTGATTCCAGTCGGCCATGAAGATCTGTGA
>JAYSPO010000286.1:0-5956 GCA_043722015.1 Candidatus Kuenenia sp.
TCTTCGCGCCACGCGAACATTCTGATCGTTAGTAGTACGAATAAGGAGCATTCCAATTCGTGTCCATTCGTGTTCATTCGTGGTTCCCGGTCTGGAAAAAGGGCTTCAAACGGCGGACACATAGAAAACGTTACAGTCAGGAAATTTGAACAGGGACATTGCGACGTGTCGAGTGATTCTGTCTTCCTCCTGTCTGTTGGTGTACAGTTCCAGCCTACAACTCACGGTGTTGGATTATTCCTGAAATGGCTGTGAGCCAGACAGCGATTGGAATTCCTTGCTTCATGGGACCGGCGAAAGCGGATTGCTTTGCGATGAACTACTTCCCCACGACCAGTACACGACGAAATTTCCTCTCGGGATCAGGCATCGGGCTGGGCAGTATTGCCCTGGCGGACATGCTGGCGCGGGACGCCGGCGCGGTGGAGCCGCAGGATCATGGAGTGCTGGGTGAGCCGCATTTCGCTCCCAAGGCCAAACGCATCATTTACCTCTTCATGTCCGGTGCGCCATCGCAGTTGGATCTACTGGATTACAAGCCACTGTTGAACAAGATGAATGGTGAGCAACTGCCGGATTCGGTCCGGGGGACTCAACGACTGACAGGCATGTCCGGCAATCAGTCGTCCATTCCTTTGGTTGGTTCACCGTTTAAGTTCTCTCAACACGGTCAGGGCGGTGCCTGGTTCAGCGAGTTGCTGCCGCACACGGCCAGTATCGCCGATGACTTGTGCGTCGTGAATTCGATGTACACGGAAGCGATCAATCACGGGCCGGGCGTGACGTTTCTCCAGACGGGGACACAGATCGCCGGGCGTCCGAGCATGGGGGCCTGGCTGAGCTACGGGCTTGGGCAGGACAACGCCAATCTGCCGTCGTTTGTCGTCCTGATTACCAAGGACAAGGGTGGCCAGCCGTTGGGCTCTCATTTGTGGGGCAGTGGATTCCTGCCGTCGCGACATCAGGGCGTGTTGTTTCGAGCGGCCAAAGATCCAGTCCTGTATCTGGGCAATCCGAGTGGTGTCAGCGGTGAGAGCCGCCGGATGTTGCTGGATCGACTGAAAGAACTGCATCAGCATCAGTTGGAAGGAACTGCCGACAGCGAAATCCAAAGTCGGATCGATCATTACGAGATGGCCTGGTCGATGCAGACGAGTGTGCCGGAAGCGACGGATGTTTCCAACGAACCGAAGTCTGTGCTGGATGATTACGGGCCGGATGTGTCAACGCCCGGCACTTTCGCAGCAAACTGTCTGCAGGCGCGCCGACTGGCCGAGCGTGGCGTGCGATTCATCCAGCTGTATCATCAGGACTGGGATCATCACGGCGGACTTCCCGGGGCGTTACCTGCAATTTGCAAGGAAACAGATCAGCCGGCGGCGGCATTGGTCAAAGATCTGAAACGCGGCGGATTGCTGGAGGACACGCTGGTGGTCTGGGGTGGCGAGTTCGGACGCACGAACTACTGTCAGGGAAAAATTTCTCCCAACTTCGGACGCGATCATCATCCTCGCTGTTTCAGTGTCTGGCTGGCTGGCGGCGGCATTAAGTCCGGATCAGTCTACGGCACCACGGATGAGTTCGGTTACAACATTGCGACTGATGGACTGCACATCCACGACCTGCACGCCACGATCATGCACCTGCTGGGGATTGACCACGAACGACTTACGTACAAGTTTCAGGGTCGGCGTTATCGATTGACGGACGTGCATGGAAAACTGGTGGAGGGAATTCTCGCATAGGCCGCACCGGCAGGCAAAAACTGTTCGCGGGCTGAGAGTTCGCAGTTCTGGGTTTCGATTGAGTCCGAGAGCCGGATGGGATCTGCACTTTCTTCGGGCGCGACATGCACTGCATCCAGATTTCCAAACATCTTCGGCAAATCGCGGCCGCGTTGTCCCTGAATGTGACAACCGATCTGCACGCCGTCTGAATTCTGACGAGTCCACTGGACATCACCATTCAACACGGCACGGTCTTTGGCACCACCGGACCCGAACAGTGTAAACCTGCTGCCTTGTGGCATAACTCGCTTTGCTGTCAGGCAAACGCCCTTGATTGAATAATTCGAAATCCAGACAGGTTCAAGCTGCCCGTCGCCGTCCCACAGAATCCAGGCTTTCCAGTTGCATTCGTAACGCAGAGTGTTGCGAAGATCGCTCCATTCGCGTTCCGTCAGTCGATCCGGCAGCGGCATCGTCATGAAGATTCCGATTTGCCAGCCATGTTGATGTGGTCGACACCAATGCGCGGTGCCTCGAGTCTGTGTGACGGACGAAACGAGATCACTGAACAAAGCCAACTGAATGGCCGTCCCATAACGCAGCGGCCGATCCGTAACGATCATCAGGTCAAGCCGCGCCAGTTCGACCAGTCGCGCCGGAATGGGCGTGCCACTGTCCAGGCAGACGGAAACGGAAATCTCAGCCGGTGGCGTGCGGCCCGCGTTCCGTGCCGGGTTAGTCGAGTGGCTGATCGCCGCAGATCGAAGCATTGAGGCCTCATACAGGCACCCGCCGGAAGTTCCCGACAGGCGACCGAGTCAGAACGGACAGAAATCCGAAGCGGTTATCGATTTCAAGCAGCTTTCCTGAACCCTTTTTTCAGAATCTTTTGCCCCACCAGAAAACTGCGGGCCGTCATCAACGAACAGTCCGTCCCGACCGGTTGTACGAGTTGTTCCGTTCTGCAGAAATGTGGGGGCGCCTGTTAGGACAGTTTGATCCCTTCGTCTTAGAGAACGATCGGCAGAATCTGCCGGTAGAAAGACCAAAGTCAAAACAGGGATACTGAGTCGGGTCTTTTGGTTAGTGAATTGGCACCGTGCGTGAGGGGCGTGTTTTTCGTGTTCTTCCGGTTGTAATGAGTCTTCCGTCAAAACACGTTTTCCGTACTGGCGATAACTTGACGAGACGAGCGTTCCTTCGGGCCGCAGTAATATCCACAATCGTTCGGCGTGTGGTTACTGCTGCGGTACCTGGCTTGTCTACGGCATTCTTCACCCGTCCGTCGAGCAAATTGGCAGAGCAGACCATGAAGTTTGAATCCATCTCCGGCAAACAACGATCCCGTCGCAGCAAGTCCAGCTTGCAGGCTCCGGCGGTTGTTGAGTCACTCGAAATTCGTTCACTCATGACAGTCTTGTCGCCGACCGGCACGGTCGCAGATGCGACTCCCACGTTCACATGGGAAGCCGTTGACAATGCGACAAGCTATGACTTGTACGTGACCGACGCTGAGCAGCGCACGCCGGAGTTTGTTGAGTACAATATCAAGGCGACGCACTTCACTCCGGTGAACGAACTGAACCTTGGCCGGACTCGCACCTGGGTGCGAGCGAACTTTGCCGACGGCACGACATCGCCATGGTCGGCACCGACAGAATTTGTCGTGCAGGTCGCGCCCACGGTGACCGGCCCTGTGAGTCAATATGCGATCGCTACACCGCAAAAGCTGGCGGAGACAAAGCCCACGATCACGTGGACAAGTCCACCGGGCGCTTTCGAATTCCAGATCTTCTTAAGCGATCAGACCAGTCTGACGTCGCGGACGATCCGTGTGGCAAACAGCACACCGATCCCGGGCGCTGAGGAAGTGCGTTCATACACTCTGACCGACGACCTGGTCATGGGAAATTATCGAGTCTTTGTACGATCACTGGACGACGGAGGGCGAACGTCCGCATGGAGTGCGGCATTTGACTTTGAAGTCGCACCTCCCGCCATCGTTACACGTCCCATGGGTGGCACCTTTCAGAATTCTCATGTGGTCGAGTTAAATATCAGCGGCACGCCAACGGCTGGCGCTGCTGGCCAGACGTTCAGAACGGGGATGCTGCCGTACAACGCCACATCGCAACATGTCGAGGCGGCAGTGCGGAGCATGAAGGGATTTGAAAAGACGGAGGTAACGACGACCGGGACCTCGCCGAATTTCACACATCGACTGCATTTGCCGGTCAGTGTCGGTAAGGTGACAGCATCGGTCGCGCAAACGGTCAGCCCCGGCACTGTATCAGCCACAGCAATGATCGTACCTGGGATCCTGCTGGAATGGGAGCCTGTCGCAGGGGCGACGCATTACGAAGTTTGGGTCAGTAAAGCGGGAGCTGTGAACGAAAAAACGGCAATCTATTCGGCACGTTATCTCACGACGACGTCGTATCAGATCCCCGCACTGCTGG
Organism: Candidatus Kuenenia sp.; assembly: GCA_043722015.1. Classification (GTDB taxonomy): domain Bacteria; phylum Planctomycetota; class Planctomycetia; order Planctomycetales; family Planctomycetaceae; genus SXXK01. The sequence goes on from JAYSPO010000286.1 coordinate 4,187, forward strand.
CTGATGGCAACTACGTATTCTGGGTACGAGCCAGACGATTGCATCAGGTGACAGAAATCAAACTCACAGGCACGCCGACATCCGGCAGTTATCGCATCTCGTTGACCACTTTTGGAAAGAATGGAACAACGCAGCAGACAGGTCCGATCAGCTACAGTGCGACGGCTGCGGACATTAAAGCGGCAGTCGTTATACTCAAAGGATTCGAAAATGCAGATGTTGTTGCTGGTGCCAGTAACGCCCAGAATCTGACTTACCTGCTCCAGATCCCGCAAACTTCTGGTCAGGTCAACGTGAATGTGGTCGGAAGCATCACGCCTGGCAAGTTGACGTATTCGACACGATTCGTGCCCGAGGTTGTTGGTCTCTGGAGCTTGCGGAGCGATTTCTCCACGAGCCCGATTCCCGTCATTACGGGCCCTGCAGGAATTGAATCAAATGATCCAAACAAGCGAATTGTGACCGCAGCCCGCCCAATCGTGGAATGGACGCCGATTGACCAGGCGGCCCGGTACGATGTGTGGGTCGAACGATCTAACGGAAAAACTCCGTACCTGCGAACAACTTCATCCACAAACTTCTATCAGTTTGAACAGGACATCCAGCCCGGCAGGTATTCCGTCTGGGTCCGGGCGGTGAGCACCACCGGCCAAATGACCGCGTGGAGCACACCGTATTCGTTTGAAGCGACCGGCGGAGTTCCGATTATCACGTACCCCACTGACAACATCAACGTGGTTCCGATTCCGAATATCACGTGGACACCGGTGCTTGATGCGAAATCGTACGAAATCTGGATCGCCTGGGTGGGCGAAGATGCCGAGTACATCCGCACCAGCGGCATTGCACTGACCACGTTTTCACCAACGGATCCACTTCCGACAGGAAGCTATCGTGTATGGGTTCGAGCGGTCAGAACCGACGGCACGACGCTTCCGTGGAGCACGCCTGTTAACTTTACGGTCGCCTTGAATGACATCGAAAAAACCGCAGGTGAAGTCCCCGAATTGCTGGCCGCACTGCTGCCATCGACCGGCGACGTTCAAGCTGACTCAGTTGCTGAAGCTGCGGCAAGCAAATCCATGGCCCCGGAGACTTCGGATGTTCCAGCCGACGGTGACCGTGTGTCATTTGAGCCCATAGCCATGCTGTCGATGCCTGCTGTCATGCACGAAATGACTCCGGAGACAGAAGGCCTCATCCAGCAACTGGCCGAAGAATGTATGTCCGCCGAATGGTGGATGTCACAGGCAACGGAAACCTGAAACGGCTCCTTCAATTTGCCATCTGCAGAGGCCCGGCTTTTCAAACAAGCCGGGCTTTTTTTGTTTTCAGGGTCGATGCCACACGCCCCAATTCTGCCGCGACGATGACGCAAGCACCAGTGCGGAAGTTCCTTCGCTTAACCCGGATTATTCACGTAGGCCGGACCACATCCGCATAGGCCCGTGCAGGAACTACACAAACGTGGTTTTCCGCATTTGACAGACTGTTGGTGATCTTGCCGCGGGCTTCGCCCGCAACCGAAACAAGTAGGCAGATTTCGCTGAAATCTGCTGCGCCGACTTCGGCGAAGTCGGTCTACATTGTCGTTGAATAATCCGGGTTTAACCGCGTGCCCATCGGGCCGCGCTTCTCTGCCAATCGCGGGGCGTTGCCCACGCGGTAAACGAGATTATGCCAAACGACTTCTGCCGAGGTGCTTATGAAATTCTACTGCGAAGAATAAACATAAGCACTGGTGCATAAGTAAGTTGGCACAAATCGTTT
>JAYSPO010000287.1:0-4433 GCA_043722015.1 Candidatus Kuenenia sp.
GGGGTTGGTGAGTCACTGATGTAGCTTCGCAGTTGTCGCTCCGACCGGGGCGAGCCCGGCGGAAGCGTTGCTCACGGCAGTATTTTCCATCGCGGCATCACGTCGCTGCTCCGCAACGAATCGCAGATCGACATATCAAAGTGTGGACAATTCAGGGTAACGGAATCGCCCAGGCGATTGCCCTCACACAAGTCCACATGTAGTTTATGGCAGCGAGCAACATTCCGCCTGTTGTTGAAATTTCGTTTCCCGTTGGGTTGGGGCGCGTGTCGTATGTCAGATAAGATTCTGCATTCTCAGACGAGCAATCTTGTTCATCGATGCATTCGCGAATGGAGAGATTTATGATCAGGTGGTGTCTTACGACGGTGCTCATGTTTTTGGCAATGCTGCTCACTCTGGCGAAAACGGTATCAGGCGCGGAGCCGCCTGAAAAGATTGCCACGACTGAAGGAGTCTCCGAGTTTCGACTTTCAAACGGTGCACGAGTCCTGTTGTTTCCGGAAGCGTCCCGGCCCACGATCACGGTCAACATGACGGTGCTGGTTGGTTCACGGCACGAAGGCTACGGTGAAGCCGGCATGGCTCATTTGCTGGAACATCTGGTCTTCAAGGGTACACCGACGTTTCCTCAGGTTCCGAAGTCCCTGCGCGATCATGGAGCCAGTTTTAACGGCACGACGAATGAGGATCGCACAAACTACTTTGAGACACTGCCCGCCACAGATGAGAACCTTGAGTTCGGGATTCACATGGAATGCGATCGCCTGGTCAACAGCTTCATCAGTCGCGACGATCTGCTGTCCGAATTCTCAGTCGTGCGTAACGAATTCGAGCGAGGTGAAAACAGCCCGGAGAACGTTCTCTTTCAGCGCGTGATGGCTGCAGCATTTGAATGGCACAATTACGGCAAGACGACAATCGGCAATCGGTCAGATATTGAACGAGTCCCCATCGACAATCTTCAGGCGTTCTATCGCAAATACTATCAACCCGACAACGTCGTGCTGATCGTGACAGGTCGGTTTGAAGAAGAGCGGGCACTGGAGTACGTCACGAAGTATCTCGGATCAATCCCGCGTCCGGAACGCAGGCTGGACCCGACTTATACAGAGGAACCGGCTCAGGATGGCGAGCGGCTCGTGATTCTGCGACGCGTGGGAAGTCTTGGATCAGTCTCGGTGGCCTATCATATGCCGGCCGCGTCACACACGGACTGGGCGGCGTTGTCGGTTCTCGGCAGCATTCTGTCGGAAACGAAAATCGGCAGACTGGATCAGGCCTTGACAGAAACCAAACTGGCAACAAGCGCTTCCGGTCGATCGAACAACGCTCACGATCCGGGGCTGTTCTTTTTCTCTGCATCGCCGGCCGAAGGCAAGCACGAAGACGTCCGCGATGTGCTGCTGAAGACGATCGAAACGATGGGAGAAACTCCCTTCACCGCCGACGAAATTGACCGGGCAAAGCTGCGATCTCAACGCAGCTCTGAGCAACTCATGACCAGCGCTGCGGCGATGGCCTCAGCGCTGAGCAGTGCGTCCGCGCTGGGTGACTGGCGACTGTTGTTTCTGCAGCGAGACCGAGTTCAGGAAGTGACTGTCGATGACGTCAATCGGGTGGCGAAGATGTACTTTGTGCCTCACAACAGAACGCTCGGCATGTTCTATCCGGCTGAAACTCCGCAGCGATTATCGGTGCCCGCCGTAGAATCCATCGCAGACGTGGTGAAGGACTACAAGGGAAGCAAGACCGTCGTCGCCGGCGAAGCTTTCGATCCGACTCCCGAGAATCTGGATACCAGAACCACTATCATTGACCAGGACGGCATCCGTATCGCGCTGCTGCCGAAGAAGAATCGCGGCGAGACGGTAGTCATGTCGCTGACACTGCGATACGGCAATGAGGACTCGCTGAAGGATAACACGATCGCAGCCGGGATGCTGCCGTCAATGCTCATGACCGGTACGAAGCGACTCAACCGTCAGGCGCTGCAGCAGGAGATGGACAAACTCAACGTCCAGATCTCCGGAGGTGCTGGTGGAGGAGGACGACGTGGCGCACGAGGCGGTGGTGGGGGTGGCGGCGGAACCTTCGGGCGATTGTCGTTCTCCATCGAAGCCCGACGCAGTTCGCTGGAGCAAGGCATCCGCCTGCTCGGGGAAATCCTTCGCGATCCGGCTTTCCCTGCAGACGATTTTGAACAGATGAAACTGGCCACAGTCTCACGCATCTCAACAATGCAGACTGATCCTGCGGCATTGTCGAGCGAGCTACTCTCTCGATCCCTCTCGCCGTATCCCAAAGGAGACGTGCGTTACGTGGCGACGATGAAAGAAACCGCGGAAGACACAGAAAACGTCACACTCGAACAAGTCATGGCGATCTACAAAAACCAGCTTTCCGCTGCGAGCGGCGAGATCTCTGTCGTGGGCGACTTTGAACCGGAACCAGCGATGTCTGCCATCCGGGAGATGCTTTCAAACTGGAAATCGAACGTCGAATACAAGCCCGTTCTCAGGGAAGCGAGGACGGACCTGCAAGGCGCAAAGGAAGAAATCCTGACCCCGGACAAAGCGAATGCGGTGTTTGTCGTCGGCCTGTCATTCCCGATGAGCGACACTGACCCGGATACAATTGCGTTGCAACTCGGGAATTTCATTCTGGGCGGCGGAACTCTGTCGTCACGACTCGGTGACCGCATTCGTCAGCAGGAAGGTCTGTCCTACGGCGTCACGTCTCAGGTCGGAATTCCGAGCGAAGGCAACGACGCACGATTCTCCATCAATGCTATTACCAACCCGGACAACATGGATGCGGTTGAAAAGGCCGCGTTCGAGGAGCTGAACCTGTTCATCACGGACGGTCCGACCGAAAAGGAACTCAGCGACGCCAAGACCGCATGGCTCGAATCACGCAAGCTCTCCCGCACGACCGATGGTGCCGTTGCCGGTCAGATCCTTTCGAACCTGCATCTCGACCGCACGTTCGCCTGGGCCGCCGACGAAGAACGACGAACGAACGAACTGACGACCGCACAGGTGAAAGATGCCTTCCAGAAACACATCCATGTTGATCAGCTGATCGTGATCCGAGCGGGGGATTTGAAGAAGTAGGCACCACGCGGTCAGGATTGAGAGCATTGGCGAGCGGCATGCGTCAGCTTGCCGGTACAAAAACGAGGTACCGGAGGGCTCACGCCACTCCGCTCGCCGCACTCATTTCGGGCCGCGCGGATTATAGACATCAGACAGACTTAAACCATCACGGAAACCTCACCGCCATGCGCCATTCCCATCGCATCCTCTCCGCGATCATGATCGCGCTCTGGATGAATGTCTCCGTCACCGCCGCTCCACCGAACGTGCTCATCATTCTGACGGACGATCAGGGATGGGGTGATCTGAGCCTGCACGGGAATACAAATCTCGCGACACCACATATTGACAAGCTCGCAAAGTCCGGAGCTCAGTTTGAGCACTTCTACGTCTGCCCTGTCTGTTCGCCAACGCGCGCTGAAATGCTCACGGGGCGCTGGCATCCGCGCGGCGGCGTACGAGATGTTACGAGCGGCGGCGAGAGACTCGACCTGGACGAAACAACCATCGCCGATGTCTTCCGGGAAGCCGGCTACCGAACGGCTTTGTTTGGCAAATGGCATAATGGAACTCAAGGGCCCTATCATCCGCTGGCACGTGGCTTCGACGAATTCTACGGATTCACGTCCGGCCACTGGGGACATTATTTCAGTCCGCTCATCGAAGAGCAGGATGAACTGACGCGCGGAAAAGGCTATCTTCCGGATGATCTCACGAACCATGCGATCGACTTCATGCGCCGCGAAGACTCAAGGCCCTTCTTCACGATTCTGACCCTGAACACGCCGCACTCACCGATGCAGGTGCCCGATACCTGGTGGGACCGCGTCAAGGATCGACCGATTGACATGCAGGGGACGAATCCTGACAAAGAAGATCGGCAGTTCACCCGCGCCGCAATGGCGATGTGCGAAAATATCGACTGGAACGTCGGTCGGCTGATGGCGACGCTGGATCAGGACAAAATCGCGGAGGAAACGATCGTCGTCTATTTCAGCGACAACGGTCCGAACAGCAATCGCTGGAATGGCGGCATGCGCGGCCAGAAAGGCAGCGTTGATGAAGGCGGTGTCCGGTCGCCGCTGTTTATCCGGTGGACCGGACAGATTGCGGCAGAGACGACGGTGAAGCCGATCGCTGGAGCCGTTGACCTGCTGCCGACGTTAAGCCAACTCGCTGGAATCAAGGGCACGCCTCCGAAACCGCTTGATGGTGTCAGCGTCGCTGCACTGCTGAAGAACCCAGATGCAGACTGGTTGGATCGCCTGCTGTTTGCTCACTGGAACGGCAAGGTGAGCGCCCGCAATCAGAAGTATCGACTCGACGAATCCGGCA
>JAYSPO010000288.1:0-2160 GCA_043722015.1 Candidatus Kuenenia sp.
CGGCGGAGCGTGACGGCTACTTTCCGATTTTACCCTTACCGAGTCTGAACCCTGGTGAGAACAAAGTTGATGCACGAGAACAACCTCGACAAATCGTCGCCTGAAAATCTTCGCGGAGCAACAAGAAATCAACTGTTAGTAGTACGAATTGACCCAGATAGAAATCAACCGTCAATCTGTGTTCATCTGTGGTTTAAACTGTCATTCTCGAAATGTCGTGAACGGTTACGATTTCTTAAACCCTGGCCAATGGCCACGCTGATCGCAGAATCCTGATGACAGAATCACTGACTTATGCCCGACGGCTTGCTCAGAACGCCCGCGCCGCAGCAACTGAACTTGCTTCGATCGCTGCCAGTCGCAAAAACGCCTGGCTACAGAATGTCGCCCGCACGCTGCGCGAAGACGAGGCCGCAATCGTCGCAGCCAATGCGACCGACCTGGAGGCCGGTGTCCAGTCCGGTCTGAGCAGCGCGATGCTTGACCGTCTGAAGCTAACGCCCGATCGAATTGAATCGCTCGCCAAAGCGGTCGAACACATTATTTCGCTGCCGGATCCTGTCGGCGAAATCATCGAAGGCCAACGACGACCGAATGGCCTGTTCGTCAGTCGTGTACGAGTTCCTCTGGGCGTTGTGTTCTTCATTTACGAATCACGGCCTAACGTCACGATCGACGCTGCTGCGTTGTGCGTGAAAAGCGGCAATTCCGTCATTCTGCGTGGCGGCAGCGAAGCGATTCACAGTAATCGGGCATTGCAGGCGGTGATTGCACACACGCTGGTGGCCGCAGGGCTGCCGCAGCACGCTGTGCAACTGGTGGAATCCACGGATCGCGAGATCGTCGGTCACCTGCTGTCGATGGGAAATCTGATCGACGTCACCATCCCACGCGGTGGGAAGTCACTGATTGAACGAGTCGCACGCGAAGCCACAATGCCCGTGATCAAACACTTCGATGGTATCTGTCATGTGTACGTGGATGCGAGCGCTGACGAACAGATGGCCGTTGATATTACGATCAACAGCAAATGTCATCGACCAGGCGTCTGCAACGCTGCGGAAACACTCCTCATTCACCGCGATGCCGCACCAACTTTATGGCCCCGACTTGCCAGGGAATTACAGATCAGGGGCGTTGAACTGCGATGTTGTCCGGCGAGTCTCGTTTTAATGGGGTCTGACCCTCTAAGAACGGTAAACGCTGATGTGCATTCGCGGGTGACAAAAGGGTCTGACCCCATTAAATCAACTTGCAAAGCGGCGACGGATGCGGACTATGCCACCGAGTATCTGGACTTGATCATGTCAGTGCGAATCGTTGATTCGATCGAGCAGGCGATTGAACACATTCGTCGCTTTGGATCGGCTCACACGGATGCCATCGTGACAAATTGCGTCACGTCGTCGATGAAGTTTGAAGCAGAAGTCGATTCTGCCGCCGTCGTGATCAACGCCAGCACGCGGTTCAATGATGGTGGCGAGCTCGGGATGGGTGCCGAAATCGGCATCAGTACCGACCGCTTCCACGCCCGCGGCCCCTGTGGCCTCCGCGAACTCACCAGCTACAAGTTCATCGTACGTGGTGAAGGTCAGATTCGATCCTGAATATCCCACCCATCACTGTGCTTCCAAAAATGCTGCCCGCAATCCTTAACATCAGCGACGATTTTGCCGTGAACAGCGGTGCTTGAGGCGGAGGCGCTAGCCGATCGTATTTGGTGCTTGTTGGTTCAAATCGGTTAGCGAGGTGTTGATTTAGTAATTCTTGTAGGGTGTGTGCAGCGCTAGCGAAACACACCAGTTTCTCACGCTTTCCCCAAATGGTGCGTTGCGCTCCGCTTCTCGCACCCTACGATTAAATCAACAGACCCCTAGCGCCTCAGGCTCAAGTTTGGAACAAACGTATGGGCGGTTGAAAAAGGTGTCTGGAACTCTCCGGCATCAGTTTTCCGGGGTGTTTTCTGATGCCTCCAAAGTTCCAGACACCTTTTTCAACGCGATTCCATGCTGCTGGGAGTGAATCTGGGACAGTCGAACTAGGCCTGATGCAGGCGACAGTCATATGGAGTGCGGCGACTTGTCGCCGCTTTGCCTTTCCGACACGGCATTTTTGTCAATCGGCGTGGGAAGACAGGAAACACGCCATTTCAATTTCAGG
>JAYSPO010000289.1:0-20337 GCA_043722015.1 Candidatus Kuenenia sp.
CACGAGATGGAAGGCGGCTACGTGTTGTTCGTCCGAGGCCCCGCGGATAACGGCGGCGGGTATCGCTTCAACGATCTGGAACTGATCACCGAGAAGCAGGAATACCAGCCGGGCGAAAAGGTCCAGCTGCAGATCAATACGAACAAACCGGACAGCACCGTGCTGCTGTTCGTGCGACCGATGAATGGATTGTGTTCAAAGCCAATCGTGCTCCGCATGAAGGGCAAAAGCACCGTGCATGAGATCCCGATCGAACGCACGGACATGCCGAATATCTTTATCGAAGCAGTGACTATCGCCGACGGAAAGATTCACAGCGAAATGCGTGAGATCGTGGTTCCGCCGGAGCAGCGAATTGCGAATGTCGAAGTTCTTCCGTCGGCCAGCAGGTATCGTCCGGGCGAAGAAGCGACGGTGAAGCTGAAGCTGACGGATCTGAATGGGAATCCATTCGTGGGCAATACGGTGCTGTCGGTGTACGACGCAAGTCTGGAGTACATCGCAGCAAGCAGCATCCCCGAAATTCGCAGTTTCTTCTGGAACGTTCGTCGTCAGCATCATGCGAGTATCCAGTCGACGCTGCAACGCGGTTCCGGGCCGGTGTATCGGGATAATGAGATTACGATGCAGCTGCTGTTCGGGAATGATCCGTCGATGGGTGGCGGCGGAATGATGGGCGGCATGGGCGGAGGAGGTTTCGGCGGTGGCCGAGGAGGCATGATGCGCAGCAGGATGATGATGAGTGAAGGTGCGATGATGGCTCCGGCGGCTGCGATGGAAATGGATGCTGCTTCGCCAATGGGTTTCGGAGCGATGGCAAAGAATGCTGGCCCCGGCGGACCACCGGCGGGCGGTGGAGCTGGAGCTGAAGTCGCCCCGACGCTTCGTTCAAATTTCGCTGATACAGCGTACTGGGTTGCGTCATCAACGGCTGACGAAAACGGCATCGTCGAGGTGAAGTTCAAAGTTCCGGACAACCTGACCACGTGGAAGATCAAAGCGTGGACGATGGGCGATGGCACACGAGTCGGCTCAGGGACATCCGACATTATCAGCAGCAAAGACCTGATCATCCGGCCGCAAACGCCACGCTTCTTCACCGAACGCGATCAGATCGTGTTGTCCGCAGTGGTTCACAACTATCTGACTTCTGAAAAATCCGTCAAAGTCGTCATCGAAAACGAAGGCGGACACCTGAAACTGCTGGATGAAGCCGCTCAATCCGTCACCATCGCCGCCAACGGCGAGGCGCGTGTCAACTGGACGGTCGATGTCGTCGCTTCCGGTCTGACGACCATTCGCATGAAGGCATTGACCGACGAAGAATCCGACGCCGTCGAAATCAAAGTGCCTGTGCAGGTTCACGGCATGTTGAAGACCGAGAGCTTCACGGGTGTCATTCGCCCCAACGGCGAGAAGGCTGTCGTCGAAGTGCGAGTTCCCGAGGAACGCATTCCGGCTCAGTCACGTCTTGAAATTCGCTACAGCCCAAGTCTGGCGGGAGCGATGATCGACACGCTGCCGTACCTGCTGGAGTATCCATACGGCTGCACCGAACAGACGCTCAACCGTTTCCTGCCCGCCGTGCTGACTCAACGCACGCTGCAGAAAATGGGCGTGAATCTGGCCGACGTGAAAAAGCAGCGCACCAATCTGGATGCTCAGCAGACTTATCGCGGCAAGTACCCGGCTCACTGGGGCGAAAAGCCACAAGTCCAGACTCGCGATCTCCGTGAACTGCCCGCCGGATTCGGCCAGGGCAGCAGCACGCTTGCGAAATGGATTCAGGAGCACATCGACGAAGACACGAAACTCATGAAGGGGCGAGCGAAGGATTTCAATCCGGTCTTCGACGACATCGAGATGAATCGTATCATCGCTGACGGAGTGAAGGCACTCACTGAAATGCAACTCACCGACGGCGGTTGGGGCTGGTTCTCCGGCTACGGAGAACACTCCTCTTCGCATTTGACGGCTCAGGTGGTGCATGGCCTGACGGTGGCACAGCAGAATGACGTGCCGATTCTTCCCGACGTGATTCAGAAGGGCGTCGAGTGGCTGAAAGGGTACCAGGCCAACGAACTGACGAAGCTTCGCGACGGCGACAAGCATCGTGAGAATCCAAAGTATGATGGTCGGGCCGAATACAAGATGAAGGCCGACAACATGGACGCCTTCGTGGCGATGGTTCTGTCTGAACACGATGCTAACGATCCGGCAATGACCGATTACCTCTATCGAGATCGCGGCGATCTGTCGGTCTACGGCCTGTCGCTCACGGGACTCGTGTTGCACAAACAACAGGACGTCGAACGCCGCGACATGGTCATCAAAAACATCGAACAGTTTCTGGAGCAGGACGAAGAGAACCAGACTGCCTGGCTACGACTTCCCGAATCCAGCTGGTGGTACTGGTATGGCAGCGACAACGAAGCGATGGCCGTCTACCTGAAGTTACTCGTCGCCGTGCGACCGAATGACGAGATCGCCTCGCGGCTTGTCAAGTACCTGTTGAACAATCGTAAGCATGGCACGTACTGGAACTGCACCCGCGACACCGCGATGGTTGTCGAGTCCATGGCCGACTACATCAAAGCCACGGGCGAAGATCAGCCGGACATGACTGTCGAAATCCTGATCGATGGCGAAGTCCAGAAGACCGTCAAAATCAACGGCGAAAACCTCTTCAGCTTCGACAACGTGTTGTTGCTGGAAGGCGACGCCGTGACGTCCGGCAACCACAGGATCGAAGTCCGCCGCACTGGCAAGGGCCCGGTTTACTTCAGTGCGTATCTGACAAACTTTACAAAGGAAGACCAGATTACTGCTGCCGGTCTGGAAATCAAAGTCCAGCGAAAATTCTATCGACTGGAGCGTGACGACAAACAAGTCAGCGTTCAGGGCGATCGAGGCCAGGTGGTGACTCAACAGACAGCAAAGCACAAACGCATTCCATTGGAAGATCTGCGTTCCGTCACCAGCGGCGATCTGATCGAAGTGGAGATGGTCATCGACAGCAAGAACGACTACGAGTACCTGCTGCTCGAAGACCATAAGCCCAGCGGTTTCGAACCCGACGACCAGCGCAGCGGTTATGTCTGGGAAGGCCTGCGAGCCTACCGCGAACTCCGCGACGACCGAGTCAGCTTCTTCCTCGAAACCCTCGCTCGCGGCCAGCACAGCATCAACTACCGCCTGCGGGCCGAAACCCCTGGCAAAGTCTCAGCTCTACCGGCAACGATTGAAGGAATGTACTCGCCTGAGCTTGTGGGCAACAGCGATGAATTCAAGCTGCGGGTGAATGATCGGGAATAACCCACCGCTTCCATCGGGCTCTTGCCCCGATGGAGCGCACAATTGGTAAGCTACCTTTGCAAGTCCATTCTGAATCTGCTCTCCGCCGGGCTCGTCCCGACGGAAGCGGCGATTGATGGACTGCGTCGCCAGAGATAGCAAATCAATTGTGATCCCATCGGGGCGAGCCCGGTGGAAATCAGGCTCGAGTGGCGGTATGTTGGTAACTGCTCAATTGTGATCCCGCCGGAGCAGGCCCGGCGGAAATCAATCCGTGGTTGACTCGGTGCCGCAGGCGCCGGTGGGAACAGACGTTGTGCCATCGTCATCATCCGGTATTTCTGACGTGACGCTTTGTCTGCGTCGTCAAATGAACTGTGAAGCTGCCTGCGCCGACCGTCGTGTCCTGTTTGTTGCATTCGCTTGCATCTGATCATGCGGTTGAACAGAATCCGGTTTTCACAAAACTCACGGAGGAACTGCGATGGCCGCTGAATCAACCAAACTGCTTTCGATTGCGGACAAGCTGCTCAACGCTTTATCGGGAATTGATCGACCGGGCGACTTTTGCGTCAGTGGCGATTTGCCCATGACAATGCCCGGTCTGGAAGTTCAAGGTCTCGGGCCGGTGAGCCTGCCGCTCAACAGGGCTCAGGCGAAAAAGCTCATTGAGTGCTGCCGGCAAGCTCCGTATGGACAAGGCAGCGATACGGTCGTCGATACTGACGTACGACGCGTATGGGAACTCGATCCGCAGCAATTTCAACTTACCGGCCCGGAATGGGACAGTATGGTCACCGCGATCGTTGAAGGCGCGCAGGCGGACCTGGGCCTCAGCGATGTCAAGCTCAACGCGGACCTTTACAAACTGCTGATCTACGAAAAGGGCAGCTTCTTTTTGCCTCATCGGGATGGCGAGAAGCTCAATGGGATGGTCGCGACCCTGGTGATTGGCTTGCCTTCGAAATACGCAGGCGGCGAACTGATCGTCTCTCACAACGGCACCGACCACAAAGTCGTCATGGACGGCGCGGCGTCGGGGCATGAACTGAGTTACGCCGCGTTCTATGCCGACTGCGAACACGAAATCCTGCCTCTGAAAAGCGGTTACCGGTTGTGTCTCGTCTACAACGTCTCGCTGGCGAAGTCTCGAGGCAAACGTCGCGGTAAAGCCATTGCCGGATCGTCGAACGAGCCCAGGACGGACAGCGTCACGGAACTCATCAAGCGTTGGGTCGAAGGCGACGGAGCTCACAAATTTGCAATCACCCTGCAACATCGCTACACAAAAGGCGGATTGAAACGAGACGCACTGAAAGGCACTGATCGCAAATGGGCGGACGTCGTCTTCGCGGCCGCCGAACAGGCAGATTGTTATGCGTATCTGGCTCAGTTGACCAGGTTTCAAGACGGGATGCCGAGCAACTGGTACGAACTGGAGCAGCGAGCCCACGGCCATTTCGTTTCCGGATCGTGGGACGAAGAAAAGGACGGCCCGTACCGAGGCAAAGCGTCTTACGAAGACATCTACGAAGAATCGCTTTCTCTCGATGGCTGGTCGGATTGCGACGGAAAGCCAGTACGATTTGGCCAAATCGGTCTGAGTGAAAAAGAAATCATCGCCGATCCGCCGTTCAGCAAATGGGTTCCTAGCCGTGAGGAAATCGAAGGCTATACGGGCAATGAAGGAGTAACAGCGAAACGCTGGTATCACCGCGCTGCGATCGTCGTCTGGCCGCGCGACAAACAGTACTCCGTCCTTTGTGACGCAGGCACTGCCGCAGCCATTAGCGGACTTGAGCAAATGACAAGTCAGCTCGATCGTGGGTCAAAATCGGGACGGAGCGAACGTCTCAGCAGTTCCGTTTCATTTGCCGAAGCCATCATCGACACATGGAAGCCAGCGGCCCGTCGGAACTCGTGGGATTCTGACATCAACGGCATCGGCGACGAATCGTCGCGCGCGGAATTCCCGCAGATCCTGAGTGTGATCGATAGTCCGCAACTGGGATCACGCTATCTCACTGAAGTGCTGCGCGACGACGCGGAACAACAGATCGATAAGTCGTTCGTCGCATTCATCAAACGGCATGGCTGGAATAACTTCGAGACAGCCTTACTCGCCGTCATCAACGCAACCACCGATGCGACGCTTTCCCGAAACACCAGGCTCGTGGAGATGATCGCCACGCTTCTCGACAGGAATGCCGACCGGATTGCTGTTGGCCAACTGCTGTCGAATCGGCTCGTCGCTCGCCTGGAAGCAGTGGATCAAGGCTCAGCGAAATCGGCAACCCGGCCCTGGATGCGACCGACAGTGGATCGCAGCAAGCTGCTGACTTCACTGGTCAAGGGACTCGTATCGCTTTCGGCCGACGAAGCGTTGCAGAGGTTGATTGACCACACGCTTGGCAGCGAGCAATACGACTTAACCGACTGCCACGTTGCGGCAATCGGCAGTCTTGAGTCGTGGCTGACTCGCAACCTGATATCGAACAAGTCATGCATCACGGCCATCGAAAACTGGCTGCAGGGCTGTCGATCCCGCCTGGAAGACCTGACATCGTTGGCGCCGGAAGCTCCCACGGATTTCCGGCGAGCTGACACAGTCACATGCACATGCGGTGACTGCGCGGCACTCAAGGCGTTCCTTGTAAATCCCACGGAGCAGGTCGGACGATTTCCACTCGCAAAACAACGTCGCCAGCACCTTCATCAAATCATTCAGCGTCAGAACTGCGACACGACTCACACAACTGATCGGCGTGGCAGTCCGCAAACGCTGATCTGTACCAAGTCCACAACCTCGTACGACGCGGCGTGCAAACTATTCAAACGGGATTCCGCGAATCTGAAGAAGACCATCGCATTTGCTGAGAAACTGAAGTAACAGACCGAAAGCTATCATCGACTATGGGGCGTGGAAGAATTCGAGCATGCAAGTACTGTGGCAGCACACCAAGGCGCGGGCAGGGAATCTGCGGTCGTTGCGAAGCTCGACCGAAGGCTGAGAACATCAAATGGAAGGCAATCCGGGAGGCCCGAGAAACGCTCTTCGGTTTTCTCATGCAAAGCAATATTTCGGAATGCAATGTAGCGACCGCCAGATTGCTTCTTGAGATCAACGACCCCGATTTGCATGACTTCGTCGAATTGGTCCTCGACATCGCCCGTCTGAAACCGCATAAGCGGCGACGCTGGAAGTGGCTTCACGAAAATCACCCTGAGATTCTGGATCGAGTCAAAGCGAATCCCAACTTCGATTGGCTTGTGGATTCAGCCAGCGTCGATGGTGCGTGGCCAGATGATCCTGACTAGTATGATGAATTCAAGCTGAGGAAGCAGTCAGCGTGGCTGAAGACGATTGAGCCGATCGAATTTGCTGATGAGGATACGTTTGACGAAGAGTTTCGAAAGGCAAATATCGAAGCTGTCAGAAAACAGATAAATGGGGCAAAAGGATGATTCGATTCATTCTGGATGCAGGCCCCGCCCAGCAGTTCATCAACAATCGAATTTGAAAAGGCTGCAGCACGGAGTGTCGAAACTAATCGGGATTGAACTCCGATTTCTCTGCTGCCCAATTGGGAGGAAAAGCTGGAAAATAGTCGAGGGTCAAGGGGAGCCTGATATTCTTCCCTGATCTCTTGATGCCTAACGTGACATGAACACCTGTTCTGGAAAATGCATCTCCGATCTGCTTCATGGACATGTCCGCCATTTGGCTTCCGTCGATTTCAAAGATCAAGTCGCCTTTTGCGATGCCTGCTTTTGCGGCTGGACTACCCGGAGATACTGAAGTTATGGCAAATTCTCTTGCGTCGTTGAGTTCGGCCTCGAACCCACAACCAACGGCAGGAACCTGAATCTCACTTGCGCCAGTTGCAGACGATACCCAGATGGTACTTTGCGGAAAATCAATGGTCAAATCGAGGTACTGGAGTAACGATAGTCCGATGCTGTCTTCTCCGTTTTCAAAACACGGCACATTAACGAACCTTACCCCGCCGAATTCCATTCGCCGCAAATAATAGGCCGACTTCCTGGCATCCGTTCTCTTCCTCGTCTGGATGTCAATGTGTGAATGTTCACGTGCTTCGTCCTGGACGACAATATGCCCCATGCGCTTCAGTAAACCAATCCGGTCTGCGGAGAGATGCAAGCACTCTCCAGAAAGATCGAGGACAAGATTTCGAGTACCGATCCCAGGAAGTTGCACGGGAACTGAAGGGATCCGCTTTTCCCATGAAATCGGAAGCGGCGTTCCTTTTGGATTTTCGACCGGTGATTTAACTACGCGTACCGTTGGCACACTGAGATTCAGCCGAAAGGCATGGAGCCGAAGAAACGATGTCCCGGCAACACCAGCCAGGGGAGGAGTCAATGAGTCTGGAAGGTTCGGAATTTCGTAACAAACTGCAAGGACATTCGACACCGGAAGTCCCAGCCCCGAGAAGGGCAGGTTTTCGTAAACCGGACGATCATCGTTGGAAAAAACGGGTTTTCCATCCAGGTGCGTCACCGTTCTTGCGCCCTCGAAGAAAATCTCCTTCTCTGGCGAGTTGACAACAACCATATTACTGGTTGTGGACACCAGTGCAAGACCTTGACGACCAGCGAAACTTGCAGGGAAGACAAGGCTGCCAGTCTTGCGATACATTTCCTCACAAATCGCTTCGGACTTTGTTGCTTGCAACAATCCATCAGCGAAAGTTACCGTCGAATGCACGACAAAAACAATGAGGGTGATCGCCAGGGACTGAAGACACGACAGGGTCCGAGTCATAGTTTGACCGCAATGCAAACAGCAAGAGTTGATTAGATTTGATCGATATTCCACAAGTGATGGGTTCCGACGAAGTTGAGTTCCAGCATCCAGCAGCGTTGATCGCTGACTGAATCTTAATCGGACGTCCAGTATAGGCATAGTCGTGAAACTAAAACCTGAATTCGTAACCCGAACGCGTAAGCGAGGGATCGCATTTATCCGGTAAAATTCCTCGCTTACGCAATCGGGTTGTGATGGAGGCTCGGGGCCACATCGGGAATTTATTCCACGATTATTACTTAGCGACGTCCCCGGTGTTTACGTAGATGCGCCAACGCACGGAAAACCGTATCCAGCACATGATCCAGTTTGACGCCGATATCCTGAACCAAAAATCGCAGCACAAAGTAGCCGTGTTCCTGAAGCAAGGCGTCCTTGCGGCGGTCGCGGCGGTAGGCGTCTTCGTTGGCGAAGTGCTGACCGCCGTCCAGTTCGATCACCAGTCGAGTTTCCTCGTTCAACAGATCGACTTCCATCTTTCCCCAGCCATCGAATGCGATGGGAAGCTCAGCGTTCATGCGAAAACGCCCGGTCGTTTCCGTGAGCGTTTCCAGTCGTCGAAACAAGAATGCCTCGCTGGCGCTGCGGGCTCGCTGGACGCCCTCGGCTTCTGGTTCCACTTTACGTGCCGCATGCACGAAGAGTTTGGCCAGTGGTTCATCCACGCCGTCGCGCACCAGTCGCCGAATGCTGGCCGCGTAGTCGTTCTTCCACTGCGGATCAACAGGCAGCGGAACCTCGGCTGGCCAGCCGGGGACTGCACTTCCGGGTAACAACACGGTGTAGCCGACAGCTTCGTAGCCCTGACAGCGACGATCAAACATCCGGGACAACATGGGCACGTTCAGATCGGCGTAGTCGTAAACTCTGACTTCTGTTTTGCCGTCGTGCAACCGATGAAGTCGTCCGACATACTGGGCAATCGTGCCACGCCAGGAAACGGGCAGCGTCAGAAACAAAGTATCCAGTCGCGAATCGTCGAACCCTTCACCGATGTAGCGTCCTGTCGCCAGCAATACACGCGGTTCACTGTCAGGGATGCCGACCAGTTGTTCCTGAGTTGCCCGGCTCTCTTTGACACTTGTTCCACCATGCAGAACGACGATGTGTGAAAGATGTGGTTTCAGCAATGCGTCGAGCATGTACAGATGCTCTTTGCGTTCCGTCAGCACGAGTGGCGATCGCCCGTCTTTGACACACTGCACAACATCGTCGCAGATGATGCGGTTGCGGTTCTCGTCGGCGCTGAGTTCCCGGTAAAGATCCTGAAACTGCAGCCGCAAGTCCGAGTCAGCCTCGGTGATCGGTCGAAATGACGTGGGCCGCACAAAGACCGAATGCCGAAACGGACGCGTAATGGCTTCTGACTTCGCATCGACCGTATGTCGCACGGGACCACACTGCATGAAGATGATGGGATGATGTCCATCCTTGCGAGTCACCGTTGCCGACAACCCAGTCACGAATCTTGCCTTTGCCCGCCGCGCCACCAGTTCGAAACTCTGCGCCGACAGATGGTGGCATTCGTCCACAATCAAGTGTCCGTAGTCCGCGACACAATCATTGACCACGCCCTTCCGCACGAGACTCTGAATGATGGCGACATCGATTCGGCCTGTCGGCTTCTTCCGGCCTCCACCGATGCGGCCGATGTCTTTCTCGGTCACGTCCAGAAACCTGGCCAGACGTTCGACCCATTGATCCAGCAACTGCCGTCGATGCACCAGCACCAGCGTATTGACACCGCGAGCCGCGATCAGCCATGCCGCGACAACCGTCTTGCCGAAGGCCGTGGTGGCCGAAAGGATGCCGGTTTCGTGCCGCAGCATTTCGTTGACGGCCTTTTGCTGTCCCGGTCGCAATTCGCCCTGAAACGTCACGTCCAGCGGTGCTCCCGCGACACGTTCGTCTCGAATATCAATGCCAATCTTGAGGTCACTCAGCAGCATCTGGATATCTTCGATGCAGCCGCGCGGCAGAGCGATATGCTGCGAATGTTCTTCCGCGCAGGCAATGATCCGAGGCTTGTCGTATGTTGGTAATCGCATCGACTGAGCCTTATAGAACTCCGGATTCTGAAACGCCGCCGTGCGCACCAGCCGATTGCGGAGTTCCGGCGGAAGAAATTTCTTCTCGATGTAGATCTGATCTGCCAGCGTCAGAGTCAAACGTTTCGGCAATGTGCCCTGGATCGCCGGTTCGCGAGGTCGCCGAGAAGGAGCGGTCAGCCACGGTTCTTCCGCGTCGTCATTGGGCATCGCAATGCGAACGTTGATGATTCGGCCTCGCCGACCGGCATCCTGCACAATCTCCTGCACCGCCGATCGTGACATCCGCCGGATGGCTGACAGGAATCTCCATTGATCGAGATACGGTGTTCCGTGTCCATCCAGGAACTCGCTGTTGCCGTGCATTCGCGGCTGTTTCTGCAGCGGCAGAGCAATCAGATTCCCGAATCCACCACGTGGCAGCGTGTCCTGATTGGGAAAGAAGCGGTCGTAGGAATCCAGCCCGATATCCGGTCGCCGTTCCATCGTTTCCGTCAGCACATGAGATCCCAGGCGACGAGCGATCGTTGCCGGAATCGCTTCGTCGAAGAAGATCCAGACATGCCCACCGTTGCCCGACCGTGATCGTTCCAATGCCGTTGGCACGTTCAGGCGGCGGCAGGTTTCCAGGACGGCCGTTGTATCCTGCTGCCAGTGCGTCTTGTCGAAATCCATCGCCAGAAAGAAGCACGATTCATCAAGCAGCATCGGATAAACGCCAGCCGTAAAGTCAGATCCGCTGGCATCCTTCCCGGAAAGATGCCAGCGAATGATGTCGTCAGTCACAGGCAGAAACTGGCGATGCTGGCATGTCGCGCATTTCACCCGTGGCTTTTCGCAGATTCCTCGCACCCATTCGTTGCCACACGCAGGCGAGTAACCCGATTTCCCGGTAGTCCGACTTTCAAAGCGTCGAGGATAGACGTCCTCCCGGCCACGGAACAGACTGCGAAACAGCGCGATCTTGGCCTCCGGCGGAGAGTGAAGGTGAACTTCGCTGCTGGTACGATTCACAATGAGACTCCGCCAGTCTGAATTATCAGGATGCGGCAGCTATACTACGCACGGCAAGAAACGAGTCCGGCGAGCGGAGCGGCGTGAGCCCTCCGGTACCTCGTTTTTGTACCGGCAAGCTGACGCATGCCGCTCGCCAATCCTGTCACTGATGACCGCGCGCAATAAAGCCTACACATGATTCGGTGGTGATTGAACCCACTGCAACTCATCCTGGTTCAACGGTGGATCAAGTGGGGCGTCGTATTTGACGGACAAGTCGTAACGCGCTCGCTGGTAGACCGTATCGAAGACTTCCTGGAGCGGCACCGAAGCGTCTGCGTCTCTTGGTTTGAGCGGAATCGGAAGCAAGGGCAGTTTGTCGCTCAACGTCCATGCGTAAACTTCGCACTTTGGTCGACGTTTCGCGCGGCTGATGATTGCGTAGTAGTCTCCATGTGGCAGTGTCCCGATCACCGGCAATCGTAGTCCGCCTCGCAGCAGATCAAGTTCTACCAGATGCGTGGGACTGGACAGAATCTCATGGCGTTTGATCATGTATTCATGCCGACCAGTGCCCTTGCTGCGTTTATTGGCTGGCGACAGGAGTTCAATCACCGTCACGACCCGCATTGTTTCCCGGTCGCGAATCACCAGATACGTTTCCTGCCGCTCGATCGGCATCGGAAGTTCGCATTCCGCCGTCATATTTCCGGCGTGTTGCGACAGAAGTCCGCTGGCTGGCCCCGCATCGACGGCAACAATCGCGATATCTGCGCGACGCATGGATTCCGGTTCTCCGCCGACAGCTTCGACGTAGACACGACGTTCAACTCGGACAAGGTAGTCTGGTTCCAGCGAAGGCCCAAGGCGTTCTCGCAGGATCGTGTTGAATGTTGTATGAAAATCTTCCCATTCCTGTGATTCCAGAAACGGGTCCATGCCAGGAAACGGAGATGGCACTACAGTGGCTCCTTGACGAATACATAGCAAAGCAAACACCACGACTGCATCATAACCGTTGTCTCGACAGATGAGAACGACGGAACAGTATTTTGCGATCGCAACGTTGCCGCGAGAACAGCTGAAACTGGCCAGTATTCCTGATGGAACCCTGGACGTGCCGAAAAGCGGTGAGGCGGACGTGCTGGCGACGGCGAAGTCGCTGGCGACTCTGCTGTCGGTGCAGTCCGACATCACATTCAAGGATGGCGCGGCTGATGCATCGCAATTGCGATTCCGCATCGAACGCGACAACGCCGATGAAGGAACGTCAGCGAAGCGTCGAGGCGTTCCAGAACGGCGAAGGCGATCTGTTTCTGATCAGCCTGAGAGCTGGTGGAACGGGCCTGAATCTCACCGCCGCCGACTATGTATTGCACATGGATCCGTGGTGGAATCCCGCCGTCGAAGATCAGGCCGCCGACCGGGCTCATCGCATGGGCCAGTTACGTCCGGTGACGATCTATCGCTTTATGACGCGCGGCACGATTGAGGACAAAATCCTTGACCTTCATGCCACCAAACGCGACCTCGCCGACAGCCTGCTGGAAGGGACCGACACCACCGGCCGATTGTCCGCCGAAGAACTGCTCGCGCTGATTCGGTAGGCTGAGCTGTTTCAGACGACATGTGTGCAACGACCAGTGTCACGACAATGCCTATCCTGCTACTCATTCGGCAAACTGAGGATGATCGAGTTGATCTCTGCGTCCGTCAGTTGTTGTCGGCTGGCGGTGAGCATTCTTCGAAGATGCTTTGCACCTTCAAAGCTGCCATCGGGACATCCGATGTTCCCGAGAGGTCCAATACTGTTGACCAATTCCTTACCTTCAGCATCAAGAATGGCATGACACGGCACTCCGTGCGAGCCAAATCCGAGCGACCTGCTGAGTTCAGCTCCATCGATATCCAGAACACCATCAAACTTAAACAGCACGTAATCCTTTTCGAGCAACGCCCGTTGCGAATCCATCCATCGTGCCAATGCAAAGCAGGGTGCACAGCGAGTTGAGGAGACGCCGGCCCAAACGCGGCGGTTTGATTTCTTCGCTTCGGCCAACGCGGCTTCGAATTGTTCTTCCGCGTTCAACTTCTGCGGAACGTGCTTCGTGAGGAAGTCGGAGACCTCAGCCAAAGCGGCCGCCTTATCATTGATGTTGATCGTGATTCGTCCAAGCTCCCCGCCTTCTGGATCGATTGCTGTGAGGAAAATCGAGTTCTCAGCGGGAAACGGCCAGTTGCGTACTTCAAAAAACAGCCGTCGGTCTGCTGTTTCGCTGGCCCTCGGGCCGTCAATTCTTGTTGGAAGATACGAATACACCTCACGAGGCTCGTCGGCATTGAAGACCGACTTCGTGAGAAACGGAACCACTTCGTCTCCCGGTCCCGACACCGCAAAGAGAGCATGTGTGTGCGACAGTCGGCAGTCTCTCAGCGCGTCAGCCATCACGGTTTCGAGGGGCTTCAGTGACTTATTCGTGGCTGGTGTGGGACTGCCAATTCGAATGATCTCCGTCGGTCGGTTTTCTCCGGGCTCAATCCATCGCTTTCCAAACCACAAAGAATCTGATTCACCACGGCGGGCAACTTCAACCAACAACTCCATATTCACCGGAGTGCGGGGAAACTCAAAATACCCGAAACCGTCGGTCTTTACAGTCGCCCGAGACGTTTTCACAATTTTCTTATCAGAGTCAGCTGTCCCTTGCGGATACGCTGCGTAGGGATCTGTGCGTCGAGCATACATTGTGACTTCAACTCCTTCCTGAGGAGCGTCGTAGTCTCCAAGCACGTGACCGCTGAACGGCACTGTGCGAAACATCGGAACGTCAATACGTTCTGATGTCAGATTGACGAATGTGCAGCCGAAGAACTGATCTGAGGAAGACGTTGCAACGAGAGCGACTCGGCCAGCGACAATTGCTGCTGTAAACGTTCCGTCGGCATCACTGACTGCTATCGCTTCCTGTCGTGCATTACTATCCAATGCCACGATCCTGATGCTCGTACCAGCGAGTGTTCCCGTTTCACCTGCTGGCAGCTGCAGCCTGCCTTTCAGCGTCACCTTCTCTGCAAAAGGGCGATGCATTTCGACGGTGACGGGACCGTGCTCGGGGACCGTTATGCTTCTTGTCTCTTTCCAATCGCTCTCGTAGACCTGAACTTCAAGAATGCCGGGGATGACTCTGCCTGTGAATTGGCCGTTCTTATCAGTTTTGCCCCAGAATCTTCGGCCCGTATTCCCATTGCCTTTCGAACCATCGGCCTGCTCGTATTCATACCGATACGGCGTTTCAAAATTGACCCACATATTCGCTGCGGGTGTGTGCCCATCTCCCTCTGTGACGTGAACGTTGACGGCAACGCCTTTGCTGATTCGCAGTTCCGGCGTCAGGACTCGCGACGATTCTGCATCCGCAATCTGACCATGCCAGATATTGCTCACAAACTCCCGGTCATTCACGAACACTACATAGGTGCTGCCCGCCAGAACGCTCGCCTGAAAACTCCCCGTATCATCGGTTCTTGCGTAGATCACATCGGACTTGTCCTTGTCTTCACCCTGAAAACTGTGCAGTTCGACCAGCATGCCTGGTGTGCCAGCAATGTTTTCGGACAGCGTTGCTCGCACTGGGACGCGACTTCGTTTTCGTTTCACATGAAGCAGCAGAACCCCTTCTTCAGATTCTGTAATGTCTTCTGAAGCCGACCATTCACCAGATGCGGGCAGGTCAACATAACGAAAAGTGTTGCCGCCTGTGTCCAGCCGGTCAGGTAATTCAAAAATCGCTTCGCCCGCTTCACTCGTCGTTTGGCGTGAAAACGGAGCCGTCCCAACCGTGAATTCAAAATGCTCGCCGGACATCTCAAAGAATCGCACAGGAAGATTTGGAACTGGTTTCTGCGCCGGATCGACAGCTCGCAAACGAATCTTCCTGGACTTCGAAACCTTGACCTCGAAGTTGTTTGCGGAACTGTTCAGCGTTGGTACGCGAGCAACAATGATCCCACCGAGAAAACGGTCTTCACTCCAGGCAACGATTTGGTAGACGCTGTGCGTTGTCGGAATCTGAATTTCAGCAACTCCGTCCGAATTCGTTGTTCCAAAAAAGCCACGTTGAGCGCTCAACTCAACCCTTGCGTTGGATACGGCCTGCCCCTCGCGAGTCACCTTAACCTGAACGGTCTTTGTCGGTTCCAATGTCACCAATCGTTCAATGCTGCAATCACTGCGAAGTGTGTAGCCTTGCGTGACAACGGTCGCCATATGGCTACCGTTTGGTGTTCTGATGAGCGCCGACGGAGCGTTGAGCTGAGGTCCCATCGTACGAATCTCAAACTGACCGTCCTTGATCGTAGAGCCTGTCACATCGGTGCTATCGTCGCCCGCGACCTGCTCAATGACGGCATTTTTCGCAAGCGAACCATCTGGCATCACAGCCTTGCCTCGCAGAATCAACACCGGAACTTCGACGTCGGAGTTCGTCTGATCCTTGACGGAGACATTTGGTTCTGTCCATGCGACTGCCGACTTCGGATCATGCGCAAACCAAAAAAGCGAGACTGCCAGCATCAGAATAATCGCCGTGGCACTCGCCCAAATCGGACTTCGCACAGTATCGACCGGGCCAAACAGCCGCTGAACACGAAAAATCAGCGAACCACCGTCCGCGCCAAGTACGAACAGGCCGTGCGACCCTTTCAGCTCCGACACGGCAAGCAGGGCTCGACCATATTCAATGCGGTTGTTGAGGACCGAGATCGCAAGGTCATCGCAGCAGAATTCACGTTCGTGTCGAATTTGATTCGAGATCCACCACGCGACCGGGTGAAAAAAGAACAAAGCCTCAAAGAATGTCTGCAGCACAACGACGTACGAATCAAAGCGCCGAACATGGGCCAGCTCGTGAGCCAGCACAGCTTCGAGTTGCGACAATGTCAGTCCGTTGACCGCGGCTACCGGCAACAAAATCACCGGACGCATCCATCCGACCAAAACAGGTGCGGTCACCAGAGCGGACTGCAGCAGTTGGACGGACGATGCCAGTTGAAACGTCCCGGCGATCCGACAAAACATCTCGGCGACTTCATTCGTCACTGGAGCCGTACCTTGGCGACGCAATCGCTGCACAACAACCCAGCCAAACAGCGGACGAAGGGCAAACATCAACAGTCCTGCCAGCCACCACGCAACAATCGTCGGAAGCCAGGGCTGAAGAATAGTTTCGAAGCGAATTCCTTCGGCGGTTTCAGGAGAGCGTAGGGCTTCCATGTTCACTGGTTGTGCCGTCTGCAATTCAGACTCCTCTGAAAGCGTTATGTTGTCTACCACCAGATTCCCGCCCGCGATCCAAGAGTTTTGCTGCAAGGCAAGACTCGGGGCATCATTTGACGTGATCTCTATCACGTTGGCTTGTGTTTCAGCGCGAACACCTGACAGCGAAACAACAGCATGCGGACGATCATCTCGCAACACGATCGCCGTGATCGCGGGCAGTATGAGCATCGTGACAAGTCCGCTCAGCAAAACAGCATACTTCAATCTGGCCGCACTTCGTCTTTGAAACGAGACGACCAGCCACGTAAGGATACCGACAACGGCAATTTGCCAGGCCGAATGAATCAGCACCCAACCAACTCGCTCCACAATCCAGGCCTGAGTCTGCAGGAATTCACTCATCGCTCGCTCTCCATCTGATCCAGGAATTGCCGGACTTCTGCGATTTCTTCAGCAGACGGCTTCTTGGTGGACAGCGCCTGCAATACGAGACTCAGGGCTGATCCTTCGTAAACTTTCTGAATTAGGTCCGACACGAACTTCTTACCCGCCGCAGCGCGCGTGACTGCAGCTTTGTAGACCATCGGACGCACGCCTTCCTGCCGCGTGACGAGTCCCTTCTGGAGCATCACGGACAGCATCTTGACGGTCGTCGAGTAGTTCGTGCCCTTCATTGCCGCCAGTCGAGTGTGAATATCACGCACTGGGCTGGCGCCAAGATCCCAGAGAATCCCGAGAATCTGAAGCTCCACTTCCGTGGGTTGCGAAGACGGCTTCGGTGACATCAGTTCCTCCACAAAAATGATCAGCAGATCACGTTGCCAGTTTAGCGAAGTATTTCGCTATGTCAAGAGAAGGCCGAACGATTTCGCTTTCTTATCATCGGGCAGCAAGCTAATCAGGAGATTAAAGTACGCCGCACTGGTAGAGGCACGGTGCCATTCAGTGCGTATCGGAGGACCTTCAAGAAGGCAGATCAAATCATCGCTACGAACTCGCCACCAAACACTTGAAAATCGCGGTCAGTTTGTTTCTGACCTCCAACCTGGACCGCTTCCAACGGGCTCGCCCCGATGGAGCGCACAATTGACATGCCACCTCTTCCGACAAAAAGCGACACTCGCTCTCCGCCGGGCTCGCCGCGGGGGAAGCCGCGATTGAATGGCTGATCTGCACCGTAGCCGTTCAATTGTGATCCCATCGGGGCGAGCCCGATGGAAATCAGCCTGGGGCTGCGGCGCATTGGTAGCCGCTCAATTGTGATCCCATCGGGGCGGGCCCCGGAAATCCGAAATCCGAAATCCGAAATCTCAAATTTGAAATCGGTAGCTGCTCAATTGTGATCCCATCGGGGCGAGCCCGATGGAAATCCGTAGGCCGTTTGCCAGGATTCTGTAGCAACTCAATTGTGATCCCGACCGGGATGAACCCGGCGGAAATCGAAGGCAGAATTCTGGCCAGAGTCTGGAGCTGATTCTACAAGGCGATATGATGCGGTTTGCATCCCATCCACAGAATTCACTTCGAGCGTTGAAATGCAACCGCTCTACACGTCTGAAAATACAACGGTCGCGTATCAGTTAAACTGGAGCGTGGCTCTCTTCGGAACGGGTGAGTTTCCGTCGTCGGATGTCTGGATGGATGATCTAAAAATGGCAACAGAGTCCGACGGTGTCCGCATACTCGAGCACCATGCAGCGGCGGCAAATGTGAGCCTGTTTCTGGTGAGCGCGAAACCGAATGTGTCGCCATCGCAGATTGTTCGCTCCGTGAAGGGGCGTTGGCAGTATCTGATCCGAGGGGTTTCGCCGAAAGCGTTTCGCAGAAACTACTCCATCAGCAGTGTCGGAGAAGCGAAGTTCGATGTGCTCGAACGTTACGTCGCCCTACAGCCGCAGAATCATCCGATGGCCGATGCTGACGTGCAGCGGCGAATTGTAGCACTCCAGTTTCATGATGCCTCGGTTAATCTCAGCACCGATCGGATCAGCAGCCACGGACGATTCATCCACAGCCTTCATGTCGTGGTTGAAAATGAATCTGGCTGGAACGAGATTCGAAACGACGTGCTCAATCGTTCCCGCAGGATGATCATCGACTCCGCGGCGAAGCACAGGTGGGGACTCGCGCGGATCGGAATCGTCAGCAATCATCTTCATGTTCTGCTGACAGCCGATGTCACCGAATCGCCGGAAAGTGTGGCAATTTCTTTGATGAATAACCTTGCGTATGTCCAGGGGATGAAACCCGTGCTCCGATTCAGCTACTACGTCGTTACCTTTGGAGAATACGATCGAGCTGCCATCCGCAAAAAGCTACGGACATAAACCTCGCTCTTAACAATCCCGCTTCCATCGGGCTTGCCCCGATGGAGCGCACAATTGACAAGCTACCTCTTCCGACAGAAAGCGCCATTCGCTCTCCGCCGGGCTCGTCCCGGGGGAAGCCGCGATTGAATGGCTGATCTGCACCATAGCGAGGCAATTGTGATCCCATCGGGGCGAGCCCCGGAAATCTCAAATCTCAAATCTCAAATCCGAAATCGGTAGAAATTCAATTGTGATCCCGTCGGGGACGAACCCGGCGGAAATCATTGCGGTGGCAGGAGGGGATGAATCTCGATCGATCGAAAATCGAGGTTCGTCGTCGGGTCATGGCCCTACAGGCTGATGTGGCCGGGATCGAGGCGGCGGCCTTCGCGAGGGTTGTCGTTCGGTGTGCGTGTGTCCTGCCAATTGACCACCTGGTAACCGTTGACCCAGGAGGCAAATCGATCTCCCTGAGCCACGAGAACTGCCGTCAGGAATTCGTGGTCATGCGAGGTGCCTGAACTGCGAGACCGCATCGTTGTGTGCTATGGACGATTGCTGGAAAGACGGCCGGAGCTGGCTCCGCAGGTCGCAGAGGATATGCACGCCTGGAAGCGAAACGAATTGTCGGATGCATTCGCCCACGCATTGGATCAGCGGCAAGGTGCGATGGATCAGGCCGGGATCATCAAGGTTCAGCGTTACCTTCGTTCTGTCAGGATCGCCGAGTCCACTGGACAGCTCAATGACTAAAGGCTTGAGCTCGACGAAGGATTCAATGAACAGCCCGCCCAGCGCTTCGCAGAAATTGGGGATTGGGTCTTATATCACGGCCATCCTTTCGGAACCTCTCCTTCATTTTTTGTTGATTGGGGGCATCCTGTTTGGTGGTTATGCCTATTTGCAGAGTGATACCCGTTCCAACCCTCAGCGTTTTGTGGTTTCGGCAGGAAAGATCGAGCATTTGGCCTCGATCTTTTCGCGTACCTGGCAACGGCCTCCGATGCGCGTCGAGCTTGAAGGGCTGATCGACAATTATGTTCGCGAAGAAATCGCCTACCGCGAAGGGATGAAGATGGGATTGGATGAAGATGACACCATCATTCGCCGTCGTATTCGCCAGAAACTGGATTTCATTGCGGATGACCTGGGGAGCCAGATCGAACCGACCGAGGAGCAACTCACAACTTTTTTGAATGAGCACCCGGACAGCTACCGTATCGACCCTCGGATAACGTTCCGGCAGGTCTTCCTGGACCCTGAGCGTCACCCGGAGGATCTCAACGAGAGTGTGGCAAAACTACTGGACACGCTGCAGTCGGATCCGATGGCCGATGCCCTTCATCTCGGAGATCAGACGCTTCTGGAGTATCAGAATCCAGATCGATCGAAACGCGAAGTCGCCAGCAATTTTGGGCAGCAGTTCGCAGAGGAAATCGTCAAACTCCCTTTACAGCAGTGGCACGGACCGATCCGGTCAGTCTACGGCATTCATGCCGTGTATATCGGGGAACGGACGGACGGCTTCCCGCTTTGAATGAAGTTCGTGACCTGGTGCACAGGGACTGGGAACAGAAGCATCGA
>JAYSPO010000290.1:0-6250 GCA_043722015.1 Candidatus Kuenenia sp.
GAAGTTCAAAAACTGCTCAGCGCTCAGGACGCCGCGATCGAAGGTCAGCAAGGTGCGAAACTGCTGACCGTGAACACCGAAACGGGAAAAATCGAAAACACAGTTGAACTCGATACGCTTCCGTCGTGGGACGGTCTGGCCGGTGCGCGAGGGCAGTTGTTTCTGACGACACTGGATGGCAAAGTGATGTGCTTCGGGAAGAAGTGAGGGCGGAGTTATGAGTCGTCAGTCGGCAGTCGGCAGTCGGCAGCAAAGCAGGCGCTGGCGATTTGGGCGGCGGCAGGCCATGGACAATCTGAGAGTCGCTTGAAGTGAACGTTATGGCAACAGTTCCAAAACCTCGTCTTACACCGGAACGGTATCTTGCGATTGAGCGCGCGGCGGAGTTTCGCAGCGAGTTTTTCCGCGGTGAGATGTTTGCCATGGTCGGCGCGAGCCGGAAACACAATCTGATTGCCAGCAATGTCAGTCGAAGAATCAGTGAACAATTCGACGGGCGACTTTGTGAGGTCTACCAGTCCGACATGCGGGTCAAGGTCAACAAGACCGGTCTTTATACATATCCGGATGTTGTTGCGGCCTGCGATCAGCCCCGATTTGAAGATAATCAGGTGGATACGCTTTTGAATCCACGCGTCATCGTGGAAGTGCTGTCGCCATCCACAGAATTGTGGGACCGTGGAAAGAAATTTGAACACTATCGGGCGATCGAATCATTGCGAGAATATGTGCTGATCGCGCAGGATCATGTGCTCGTCGAAAGATTCGCAATCAATGCAGACGGCCAATGGGCGTTACGCGACTACCGCACTCTGGATGACACTCTGATGCTTGATTCGATCTCCTGCCAGATCAGACTCTCAGAGATTTACGCACGGATCACCTTTGATGAAACTGAAGCAGAATCGCAAAATGCTTGTGACTGATTCGCACTTTACTTGCTTCCGCCGGATGTCCCGAGTCGTACACTGCTGTGCGGCGTTCATCGTCTGCGGTGCAGTTGCGGCGGCGTGTAATATTCCGGTGTTTCGATTTGCACTTGAACGTTGGAAACCCGATTCGTGCGAACTTGTCGTGTTTCACCGGATTGCGATGTCGGCGGATGACGAAAAATTCGTCCAGGATCTGGAGCGTGCCTCATTGGCAAAAGACGGTGACGCAAATCTCAACGTAATTCGCTGCGATCTCAGCCATAATGACGATCAGGAACTCAACGATCTTTGGCTGTCGATCACAGAAAAGACAGGATCGAAGCTGCCAATGCTGGTGGCCCGGTCTTTAAAAGGTCGCGGCCAAACGATCAATCACTGGTATGGTTCACTGCAGGAAGCCCGGACGATCGGATTGATCGAATCACCCATTCGCACTGAATTGACAAGACGCCTGCAATCCGGCGACGCGATCGTGTGGTTGTTGCTGAAATCTGCCGACGATCAAAAAACGGCGGCTGTCCGTGAACTGCTCAGGCAGCAATGTCTTGAACTTCCAGACAAGATTGAACTCCCGGAAGGAATCGGTCTGCCAGGTTCCGAACTGTATTCCGAAGTCCCGCTGTTGTTGCAGTTGTCTGTCCTGGAAATTGATCCCGATGATCCCGGCGAACAATTTCTGGTACGGCAACTGACTGGCTTTCAGGCCGCCGCCGCAACGGCTGACGAGCCATTGATTGTGCCCGTCTTCGGTCGCGGTCGAGCCCTCGAAGTTGTCCCTGCACCACAGCTGAATGCAGACCTGATTCACGACCTGACGGAATTCCTCTGCGGAGCATGTTCATGCCAGGTCAAAGAGCAAAACCCAGGCTTCGACCTCCTGCTTTCGACGGACTGGAATAACGCCTTATTCGGTGACGATTCAGAAGGCCCGCCGCCTGAAGCCGCCACCGGAAACGGTCAAAGAAAGAGCCCGGAACTGGTGCCGATCCCGGCGGGGAAGAAACGAACGCAGTAGGGTGAGGCCGATTGAGCGCAGCATTTGCCTACGGTCGTCCTGTCAGCATAATACGCCTGTCGATCCAACGGCGTAGTCTCGATGATGGTCCATGATGGTTTGCCATACCTCTCGCGGGCAGTAGGGCGTGCGGCAGAATGAAAAGTACCCGTTGAGCCTGAGGCGCTAGCCGATTCGAAAGCAGGAAGTCGGCTAGTGCTCTGTCAATCGTGTTTTGGTCCCTAAACAAGCGACGTTTGGAGTGCGGTGACTCGTCACCGCTTTCTTTTTCAAGTAATTTGGCTCTGGGAACGACGTTCGTTTGCTCTGCTGATTTCACCTGAAATTGAAATGGAATGTTTGCTGTCTTCCCACGGCGATTGACAAAAATGCCGTGTTGGAAAGGTAAAGCGGCGACAAGTCGCCGCACTCCATATGGCTGTCGCTTGCATCAGGTTTAATGTGTGCCACTGGCTCTGGCATTGCAGATCAAATCAGGCTAGAAAGTCAGCGGCAACACTTCTCCCACTTCCCCGTACTTCTCATTGGAGATTTCAGATGGGCCGGCATCGACTCAAGTTTCAGGTCAGCGTAACACTCGTGCTGTTGGTTCTTGTCAACTCATCAGCCTGGGCTCAGGCCACACGCACCTGGGTATCGGGTGTCGGTGACGATGCCAATCCTGGCAGCCGCACAGCTCCGTGCAAGACATTTGCCGGAGCCATTTCCAAGACCGCCGCAGGAGGCGAAATCGACTGCCTGGATCCAGGTGGATTCGGGGCCGTGACAATCACCAAGTCGATTACGATCGACGGCGGGGGCACCTTTGCTTCCATTCTGGGCTCATTGACTAACGGGATTGTGATCAATGCCGGTGCAAGTGACGTCATTACGATTCGCAACCTCTCTATCAACGGCGCAGGCACCGGTCTCAACGGCATTCGTTTCATCGCGGGAGGCGAGCTGCATATCGAGAACTGCGTGATCTTCAATTTCTCGCAGAAAGGCGTCGATTTTGAGCCATCTGGCCCCGCCAGACTGTTCATCAGCGACACGATCATCCGCAACAATAACAACGCCGTCAATGGCGGCGCGGTGTTGCTGCAGGCTGGTGCCGCCGGTAGTGTCGTGGCGACCTTGGATCGTGTGCGGATGCATGGAAACACATTTGGCGTCCTCGCTGCAGTTCGCACAAAGGCCACCATCCGCCGCTGCGGGATCAACTCAAATGCAAACAACGGCATTTTTGCTGCCGGTAATGCGGTGTCGCCGGTCAACGTTTTCGTGGAAGGCTGTGTCATTTCTGATTGTCTGGCAAGAGGGATCCGGTCTGACGGCAGCATGACAAAGGTTCGCATCAGCAATGACACGATCACTCACAACTTTACCGGTTTGGCAGTTAACGCCGGGGGCCAGATCATTTCTTTCGGCAACAACCGGATTACGGGAAACACAACCGACGGCGCACCGACATCGACGATCACGCAACAGTAAGTTTGAGCCTGGGCTTCGCGGCGTCTGGCGCGAGCCGACAACGAGGTACCGGAGGGCTCACGCCACTCCGCTCGCCGGACTCATTTCTGGCAGCTCGAAGTGAGAATGAAAGAAGCCCGGCTTTTTAAGGCCGGGCTTCCCCTTGAGTCAGAATGTCTGACGATCCAAAATGCTATCGTTGCAGCTTGCGTTTTTCTTCCCTGGCTGGGACATTTCGCGGCATCGCAATTGCGGCCAGCAGTCCGGCAGTCACGGCCTCCAGAGTTCTCTGGTCATCGGTCGTCACGGCGTCGTTGGTAATGATGACGGTGGCCGGTGCCAACACGGTGATCGGAAGAGTGGTGTCCTGACCGAGGTCGCTCATGAAGAACGAATCCAGAGCCAGTTCTTCCATCACCGCATCAATCTCAGACGCCGACTGAACCTGTTGAATCGCTGCTTCAGACTCCGCAAGGAAATTTGCAGTGGCTTCAGGCGTCAATTGCACGATGGTTCCCGCCGGATGAGCCGTGATACTCCGAACGTCGTCAGTCATGCCATTCTCAGCAAAGGCCGTCAACACGACGGATGCCAACTGGCCTGCATCAAACGGGCTGTCGAAATCGGATGGAAGCGGCAGGTCCGTCGAGACAACTCGGAAGTCCTGCGGCTGACTCCACGGTCCCGGCACATTATTCCCGGTGACGGCACGCACCCACCACCGGTAGTTCCTGTTCGGAGCCAGCGTTGAGGTCGTGGTGTAACTGGTTCCCACGATATCTTTGACATTCAGCACCGTTGGTTGACCGCCGTCTGACATATTCTTGACCAGGATTTCGTATGTGGCCGCGTTTGCGACACCCACCCAGTTAAACGTCGGCGTATTGTCGTTGGTCGTGAAACGCGGTGAGACCGCGAGCGGAGCGTTTCCAATGGTAGCATTGATCTGGAAATCGGCAGGGCCGCTCCACTGGGAGGCCAGACCAGCTTTGTCAAAACCACGCACCGTTGCTCGGAAACTACCATTTTCCAGAGGCAGCGTCGGGGTGTAGAACTTGTCTGTCAAACCCTGCACGTGGATCACCTGAGACACGTTGGTCGTCAGATTATCGACCCACAATTCGTAGGTCAGGTATTCAGCCACACCGTTCCAGAGGAATCTCGGCGTGTTCGTAGTGATCAAGCCGCGAGGTGAGATGATCCCCGGAACAGGGATCTGGAAGTCCGTAGGAACACTCCACGCGCCACGAAGTCCGGTAGACGTAATTGCCTGAACCCACCATCGGTAGTTGCTGGTTGGTAAAAAATTCGCGGGCGTGTAAGTGGCCTGCACAGGCCCCGGGACTGCCGGAATCGTCCTGCGGATCACCTGTCTTACGCCAGTGGTCAGATTATCAACCCACAGATCGTAGCTTGTGGCGCCGTCAATCGACTTCCATGTAAACGTCGGCGTCGTGTCTGTCGTCACGCCAACCGGTGAAACCGTGTCCGGTCCGACACGATAGTCCATGCGGAACTTATAGACAAAGCTCCACAACCCGCCTTCGCCGTCAGCAGCGAGCGGTCGCACCCAGGCATCAAACGTTCCGTTGGGCAGAGGGGTCGACGGTGTGAAGGAATTTGTCGTCAATCCGGACTGGTAGATGATCTTCGTCTTCCCGCCAACCTGATTGACCCACAGTTCGTAGCGAGGTGACCCCATGTTGGTCCAGGTAAACGTGGGCGTCGTATCCATCGTCGCCGGCCCGGGCGTAGCGAAGATGGCGCGACCGACCGTAAACGTCTTCGACACACTCCAGTCACCCGCGACACCGTCTGTATCGAAGGCGCGAACCCACCAGGTGAATGTACCGGAACCCAGGGAAACCTGCGTTTCGTAACTGTTGGTCGTCACGAACTGGTTCCGAAGCACCTGATCTTTGAAAGTCGGTGCAGTCTGGTTCACATAGATGTCGTAACGTGACGAACCAGGCACTGCAGCCCACTTGAAGTTCGGAGTGGTGTCGTAGGTTGCACCCATTGGTGAAGTCAGGGCCAGCCTTGTGACATCAAAGAAATACGAATCGCTGGCCGTGCTTCCGCTCGAGTTCCTGGCTGTGACGATGACTTCATACCGTCCCGGTGTCAGGGTTGACGGCGTATAGCTGGTTGTCGTGAGATTGTTTTGATCCACCACGACAACGCGACTGCCGCTTGTCACATTGAAGAGTTGGAGCCTGTAAGTTGCCGGGCCCGACTGCCAGCGAATCTCCGGCGTAAGGTCACTCGTCACGGCAAACGGCCGCAGGATCAGAGGCTTCACTGGAACGCCCACAACGACCGTCTTGTCAAGGAAACCCTTGTTGCCAAAGTTGTCCGTGACAATCAGTCGCACGGTATAGTTCTTGAGTACTGAGTATCTGTGAGTGGTCGTTGGTCCTTCGGCATCATTGGTGAAATACTCGGTCGGATTATAGGTCGGATCAGTCAGCGGTTTTGTCGGCAGCAGGTTCGATGGGTTCCAATCGAAGTCCCATTCCCACTTCACGATCCTGCCGGTAGCGGAATTCGGGTGCGCGGACGTACGTCCGTTAAAGGAAACTAACTCATTCAGGCCCGCAGGATTTGGAGTCGCCACAAAATTTGCCGATGGCGTGTTGACCAGATATTCCACAGCACCACGGTCGATGACATGGACTCCATCTGCCGTGCCGTCAATCAGGCGAGGATTTCCGATGGCATCCTGATCGAGGTTAATCGGAGTTCTCGGATACAGAGCATTGCTTCCGGCATCGACTGCACCAGCGCCTGGCTTGAGCGAGTGGAAGCCCACTCCGTTGCCCAGACCATATTGCAGCGTGTTGGTGAAATC
>JAYSPO010000291.1:0-4583 GCA_043722015.1 Candidatus Kuenenia sp.
ACAGCAAAAGCAATTCGATACGCTCGCAACAACTGGAAGGCACTGAATGTCTTTACGACCGACGGTCGTCTGACGATTGACAACCTGAGGACGGTACTCCCAGACGTCGCCGCTCATCTCGATGTCACGTAGACACATCAGCCGAACTTCTCCGGGTCGCATTCCGGTTGCCAGTTGTAGCTGGATCATTCCCCAGACAAAGCGATTCACGTATTCCCTTACAGCATCAATATGCTCGTCAGGCACTGGCTTCACGGGCTCAGCCTCCACTGCGGCAGATCGACCGTATCTGAGTCCCGGAACCGAATTGATCGCTGCCAGCACGGTGGTGGAGACCATCTCGTTTTCCACACCCCAACGGAACATCCGTTTGATGCGCCCAACACCCCGGTTAACGGATTTTCGAACGATACCATTCGTGACCATGAGTTCGCGGACCTGCTTCAGCTTGATCGGTCCAAACTCCGATACCTGACATTTCCCGTGGATCTTCACAAGCGGACGAAGGGCTGTCTGGATGTTCGAGACCTCCGAAGTGATCCGCCCGTTCTTGACGTAGTAAGTCTTCGCATATGTGACGTACGAAATGCAGAGTTGAGCGATTGTCAGCTTATGGTAGGACACATTGAGTGTGCCCTTCATGAAGTCGGAGACAATCTCGTCGTAGCGACGCCTCGATTCCTCAGAATCGTAAGGCCCCAAATAGATGGACTTCCCGTTGATGCGGACACGGGCTTGTCCTGTGGCTTTGTGAAGTGCGTACTTCGGCTGTTGCTTTTTCATGGCCTGCGGTTCCCAGAAGAAAATGGGTAGTGAAATGGGTATTAACGCATTTCACGCCGCACTGCCTCGAAAGGCGGGTTTCCATAAGTAATGGAACGGCAAGGACTTATAACATTGCGCCCGAGTGGATTCGAACCACTGACCTACCGCTTAGAAGGCGGTTGCTCTATCCAGCTGAGCTACGGGCGCTTTTTGCAGCTTTTGCCGCCACGCACCCGCAGATTCTAGCAAGTGGCAGGAAAGTCGTCGCGGGGGAGGTGAGGAGATTTTTTTCCCTGGCATTCATGGAAACACTTGTCCAGACAACAGGAATGATTTCTGGTTCGCAGGGTTCCGGGATGGGATTTCCAGTTTGGAAATCTATTTCTCGATTGCCCGTTTCAGCAAATTGCTGGTGATCTCCTGCACGCGATCGTCGGGGCCGTGCGGTCGGCTGTGATGCGACCACGGTAACGTGTGGCCCGGGGGATCCCCGAGCGCCTGAGCCCACCAGATCGTTGCTGCGTTGAACACGAAGTTGTTTTTCGGGCCAGGATAAATTGTAGCGGTCCATTGTTGAGGATTCACACCGCCTTGCCAGGCTGTGCCACCGGCGACAACTTCCAGACCGGGGATCTCCGCCGGCTGACCATGATACTCCCAGCCGATCAGTCCCGGGATCGAATCGCCATTTTTCATACCGGTATTGTGGAACATCCAGTGATCGGTTTTGGTTGCCGTCCAGTCACCGCCACCATTCACTGGTTCCACGTTGCGCGCCCCCATGAGCAGACCCTCATCCGGGCCTCGAAACGGGAACGGGCCGTTGTCTTTTTCACGACCGACGGCATAGTCATTTTCTGCACCATATGGGCCTCCGCGAAAGAAAATTCGATTCGCATTGCCGTCCGATGAAGCGCGCAGTGGCGTGACCCAGCACACACTGTTGCCGGACAAGAAGAGCAAATTCACGCCTCCATCCCGCATCTTCGTCACGCTGTCATACTGTCGTCGATCCCAGTATTCATCGTGACCGATGCTGACAAAGGCTTTGCACTTCAAGCCGCGCTCAGCAGTCAGCATATCGCTGTTTGACACATAGCTTACATCATAGCCACGCTGTTCCAGCCAGTACGTCATCGGGAATTCGTACGGTATGAATTCGCCCGCACCGACCGTTAGCGGATCGTTCACAACGGAGGTGTATTGCGATTCGCGACCGTAGGGACGATCAAAACTCACGTCGGCCCAGGGCCCTTGTCCGCCTTTGGGATGTGTGTAAACCGAATAGTGACTTGGCCAGACGTTGTACGCCTGCCAGGTGTTGTCCGAACATTGAAACAAGACATCTGCAGGCCGGTCGTCACGCACAATGAAGATGACGTAACTTTGCCAGTACGGTTCGTGGCCATCGGGAATTGTGGTGAGGCGACCCAGATAGACTCCACTGAGCCAGTCATTCGGAATCGTAAGCGACAGCGATGCTTTCCAGCGACATTCGTGCAGATCTTTCTCGCCAGGCGTCGGGTCCTGCTGGGTCGTTCCTTCGATACGATCAATCGTCTTCATCAGCCGCGCGCCGCGACCACCGTAGTAGCCGGTCCGGAAAAACTCTACCCGGAACGCGCGAGCCGGATTGGTTGAAACCATAATGTCGATCGCCTCACCCGCTTTGACACTCTGTTTCGAGCAGTACCCTTCGATGCTGGCTGACCGACAACCGCCATCTGCGACTTTAACGCGAGTCAATTGCCAGTCGCGAGCCCCCTCACGGGCGTTTTCCTGCTGAATCAGGTTCAACGCGTCTTCGGCGACGACATTGGCTGAGGCAGTGATGCAAATGGCCAGCAGGAATGAATACCATGGGCGGACAGTGAACATGATTGGCTTCTACGCCAGCGGCGCGAGTAAAGGCGGGATACGTGAGTGAGTCCGGGGCGGCTATGTTGAGTCTACCTTGATGATACGATTACATTTTCCCCTATGAATCTCAGTCGGCGGAGCGACTGAGCTACGTAGGCGACGTCGCTTCGCGACTCGCATTCCAGTGCATGAACTCCCGGAAAATAAAATCAAGACATGATATCCGTCACGACCTGACCATACACGTCCGTCGGGCGGAAATTGCGTCCGGCGTACCGGAAGGTCAGTTGTTCGTGATCGATGCCCAACAGGTGCAGCATCGTCGCATGCAGATCGTGCATGTGAACTTTGCCTTCGACCGCCAGGCGTCCGATTTCGTCGGTGCTGCCCCAACTGAACCCCTTCTTCACGCCGCCACCGGCCAGAAATACCGTGAATCCTTTCGGGTTGTGGTCGCGTCCGTCAGAGCCCTGAGAAAACGGCGTGCGACCGAATTCGCCACCCCACCAGACCAAAGTGTCTTCCAGCAGCCCTCGTTGTTTCAGATCCGCGAGCAAGCCTGCCACGGGTTTGTCAACGGCTTTTGCATGAATTGCGTGCGCGGGCATGTTGGCATGCTGATCCCAGCGAGGGTTGGAGGATTGATCGGCATAGTTGATCTGCACGAAACGAACTCCGGATTCCGACAGCCGCCGCGCCAGCAGGCATTGCCGTCCAAACTGATCGGTTTCCTTTTCGCCAATGCCGTACGACTTCGCAGTGGATTCGGTTTCTCCCGAAAGATCCAGAATCTCCGGTGCCTGCGCCTGCATGCGCCATGCAAGTTCGTAGTTTCTGATGACAGCGTTGATCTCGTCGTCGGCATGGGCTCGGCGAGCGGATTGAAGCTGATTCAGACGTTGAGTCAGATCGTAGCGTCGCTGCAGTTCTTCAGTCGACAACTGCGAATTGCGGATATGATCGATGGTCATCTGTTCGGCGGGCTGAAACGTGCGACCAATCGAAGTCCCCTGACAGACGGCTGGCAGGAATGCATTGGCATAGTTGCGCGGACCACCATTGGCATCGGATGGCTGCAGAGAAACAAAACCAGGCAGGCTTTGATTCTCGGTGCCCAATCCATACAGAATCCACGAGCCAATCGACGGCCTGACCAGCGATGTCGCTCCCGTGTGCAGGAACAACGTGCATGGCCCGTGCGCGACGCCTTCCGTGTGCATCCCATGCAGAAAACACAGATCGTCCACATGCTGCGCGATATTTGGAAACAAGTCTGAAACCGCTCGACCGCATTCGCCATACTTTGAAAACCGCCACAACGGCTTCATCAGTTTCTGTTTGGTTTCTTTGCCAAAATCCCCGAATCGGACTCCGGTGAAGTCGATCGACTGGCCATCGCGGTCCATCAGTTCCTGCTTGTAGTCGAACGAATCGACGTGACTTGGACCTCCCTGCATGAAGATAAAAATAATTCGCTTCACACGAGGCGCAAACATCGGACGCTGTTCGCTGACAGAGTCCCGGGCTGCCGTTCTTCCGGATTCTGAAACAGCAGCCTGCGCCAGCATCGCCTGGAGAGCCACCGCACCGAAACCGCAGCCTGCTCGCGTGAGCAATTCACGACGTGATGGCAGTATCGGTGGCATGAGGCTGTTCTCCGAAAAGTACTTCATCGGTCGACGCGTAATACGTCTTTTGGGTTACATCGCACTTACACTCTGCGTGGGCTGAAATGCGACATAGGGTCGTAGCCGAAGTCGTGAGACTTCGGGCTCAATAAACGGTCAAATTCCGAATTCTCACGAAGCCGGCTACAATTCTTTCCAGGCTGCAAGCAATCTCAGCGAGGGTGACGGAGCACTAATCCTGATGCAAGCGACAGCCATATGGAGTGCGGCGACTTGTCGCCGCTTTACCTTTCCAACACGGCATTTTTGTCAATCGGCGTGGGAAGACAG
>JAYSPO010000292.1:0-1490 GCA_043722015.1 Candidatus Kuenenia sp.
GCATTGTTCCGATACTGTGTCGATCACGCCCGATTGAACTACGACATTCCCGGTGGACTCATCCGCCGTCTGCATGACAAGGTACAGGAGTTCATTCAACTCAACGACGGCGATCAGTTCGGTGATCCGTATGCGAAAAAGATGCAGCCGCTGGTGGCTCGATTTGATAAGACAGGCGACTGGAATCAGGCGGATGTGGTCGCCCTGTTTGATGACATTGCCGTCGTGACAACAATTCCGCTGGACACGACACTCGAACAGATTCGGGAACGAACACTGCAGCGAGGCCAGCGTCTGCCTGCGTCTCTCGAAAAAGCCAATTGGGGTGAGTCGCTGCCTGGCGGCCTGCGAATGGCCTGGGTTCTGGAACCAGGAGCCGAAAAGTATCATCTGGGCTCTTCACTCAAATCGCGAGTGCTGATTCATAATTCCGGCCAGGAGCCGGTGGCCTTCGTAACGCGGAGCTTCCATCAGCCCGAGCACAAAGCATCGAAGTCCGACGGAACTGCAATCCAGATGGAGTCGACGTATTGGACAACGATCGGCCGTCCTGAACCGTATCGCCTGCACCCCGGTGAATACTGCGAAGTCCATGCACCAGGCATGGGCATCGGTCCGAACAACAGCGACGATGAAGACTGGGCCAATATTCGACCGGGTTCATGGATTCTGGCCAACGAAGATGACGAGATTGTATTCCAGCCGGGCGATGTCATGCTTTCCGGCGACCACAACGCACAGGTGAATCCGAACTGGTGGCTCGAATTCATTAAAGAGCGATTGAATCGCGACGCACCACTTCCGGCAGATCCAAAGGAACGCGAAGTCATTCTGTTTCGAGTCGTGCAGGACCTGTTCGGCAATTCTCCGTCACCGGAGGAAGCCGACGCCTTTTATCGTGACATGTCTCCCGAAGCTGTGGACAACTTTGCACAGCGGTTGTCCGAACGATCGTGGCTGACGTCCGTGGCCGGACCAATGCAGGGCGGCAAATCAAAATTCCGCGTGCTGCCCGAAGACCCTAATGCGGCAACTCGCGTTCGAGTGGCGATGAATCCAGGGCGTTACAACCTTGGTGAAAGTATTCGATTTGTCGTAACGCGGCGGGCAATTGGTGAACGGATTGTGAATGAAGCCAGCATCACATGGTATCCAGACGGCCAGGATTCAAAATCGCACAATGTTGCGCTGCCTGACGGCTACGACAGCTGGGCCGCTGCATGGTCACCCGGTTCGACTGTCCTCTGGGTTCAGCAGAAGAGTGGCACCCACAGCTACGACTTCTCCGACCCGGCAGAGGTGAAAGAGGCAGCGGTTGAACCGGACAAAGTTCCGGCAGCGATTCGTGATGCATTTCCTGCCGTGCTCGCTACCCCGGAATTTCCCGCTAAACCTGATGCAAGCGACAGCCATATGGAGTGCGGCGACTTGTCGCCGCTTTGCCTTTCCGACACGGCATTTTTGTCAATCGGCGTGGGAAGACAGCAAAC
>JAYSPO010000293.1:0-2736 GCA_043722015.1 Candidatus Kuenenia sp.
GCAAAGTTTTCACGACTATGCGATGCAGTGGTGGTGATTGGTAGTGCAAACACCTCGGAACGATATACTCTGATCAGGCGAGCGGCAGGAAGTTGCTGACCAAAGTTGTAGCTGAATTCGCAAGAATTCAGTGGTTCGAGCCAGAGGACTGAATTCTTGCGAATTCAGCTACGGTAGAATCATTTCTGCCGTACGCCGTAGTTCGATGGCAAAATATTTGAGTGTCAGGCAGGCGGCAGATGGTTTTCGAGATTGGTGCGTTTTGTGTGGTTGCGTGTCTGGTGGGTGGAATTCCGTTTGGGTATCTCGTTGGACGTGGCCTGCTGAAAGACGATATCCGAAAGCACGGCAGCGGCAACATCGGTGCGACCAATGTGGCCAGACTGCTGGGCTGGAAATGGGGCTTCGTCGTCCTGTTTCTGGACGCACTCAAAGGGCTGCTTCCGACTCTTGCGACGAAAATGTTCCTGCAGGGTCGCGGCAGTGAGGAACTGGTGAATCTGGGAGCGATCCTGGCGGGCATCTGTTGTATTGTCGGCCACATGTACCCGATCTGGTTGAAACTGCGTGGCGGAAAGGGCGTCGCCACCGCCCTGGGCGTCATTTTAGTGATCGCACCGCTGGCCTCGGGAGTCGCACTGGCAACGTTTCTGATCGTGTTTGCGGTGTCAAGAATCGTCGGGCTGGCTTCGATCGCGTCGGTAACCTCCTTCGCGATTGCGCAATTGACATTCATGGGGCAGGATATATTTGTGTTTGGCCAGCTTCCGTTGACACTGTTTTCGACGACGGTTCCCGCGTTGATTGTGTGGAAGCATCGATCGAACATTATGCGAATGCTGCGTGGCGACGAGCAAAAGATGAAAGCGGGATCGGGGAACCGGGACGAGGCGCCTGATGCTGTGGAGTGAGCACGATGATCGACGTGCCAAACACTGA
This sequence comes from Candidatus Kuenenia sp., assembly GCA_043722015.1. Lineage (GTDB taxonomy): Bacteria > Planctomycetota > Planctomycetia > Planctomycetales > Planctomycetaceae > SXXK01. The sequence continues at coordinate 940 of JAYSPO010000293.1, forward strand.
AGATTCACCAGCGTTTGCAGAAGTTATGCTGCGATTGCAGCGTTCGAACGCAGGTATTCCGGATTCAGAACACTGGAAATGGGTGCTGTTCGATAGAGACCTGAAGTCGGGCGAAAAATTCGGCAACGGTTCGGTCGGGCCGATGTTGTCACTGGGACTGCCTTGGTTGTCGGCAGAATGTTCGCTCCAATGGTTGGGACCACGATTGTTTTTCTGGCCGCAGGGAATTCCTCGGCGACACAGAGTCTCCATCGTTTCCTCACGTTTAAAGCAGCGACTGGACGAAGAATCCTGGTGGTTCGATCTGCTTCGAACCGCCACGCTGCGAAGTGATCCCACGCACGATGTTCTGTGTGCCGTCGCAGGAACTGCGGCGCACCGATTTGTCTGTCGTGCGGCGGAATTGTTCGGGCGATCGGTGCTGGAGTTTCAGGTAGACGCGCGGGACCAGACTGTCGGTGTCGATGAGATCACTGCATGGCTGGCTCAGAGCGCAGGTTGTGTGGCGTGGAATTCATCGACGGTAGTCACGGAGTCAGACCTTGTCGCGGAACCGTCGGTCGTTGAAAGCTACGCAGCGGGAACCCACTGGACGGTCTTTGTTTCGCCTCCGATGGCGGTGTTGAGCCATGCAGTGAATAATGATCCACCTGCGTCGGGGATGCAGGAATTGTCCACGCACCCGATTGCCGATCGAATTCTGTTCGCGGCTGGCGATCGCCTGCAGGTGCTGCGAGCCCGGATCGACGGCGCGATTCAAGCCTTGCTGATGCAGCATGTGCTGGACTCTGAACGTTGTGAATCGCTGGTGATGGTGGCGTCGGACGCTGCCGGACAGATTCCTGTGATTACCGTGGAATCACATGGTGGTGTGATTCCGTGGCTGCTGAAATCATCTGGCGAAGGCGTTTCTGCCGATAAGCCTTTGCCTGACATCATTAAGGACGACAAGCCACATCATCGATCACCGACCTCGCAGAATTCATGGGGGGCTTCAACGCCGCTGTCGCATCCTGACGACTGGCTGCTTCATTGGACTCGCTCTACCGTTGGTCCATGGCCGAATCAGGATGAACAGGAATTCAACGACGAACTTATTCTGGGATGCCGCTCGTCCGATCGATCGGCACTGGCGACACTGTTGCGGATCGTTACGGAAGGACGTCTTTGGGCGTCGTCAGAAGCGATCCGTGGCGGCTTTCGAGTGGTCTCATTCACCGAGGTTCCGCTGCACGAGTTTCGCCGTCGAAGGACATATCGGAAGCATCGTCGACGCTATGACTTTGAACCATGGGGAATCGCCATTCGCCGTGATATTCTGGTATCTGCCGGTGCCCGTCCTGTCGCGTACGGCGACGAAGAAACATGGCGGGCGACGTCTGAAGAGGCACGACCTTTCTTTCAGAACGTCGGAGCGGGTGATGGCTGGACGAAGGACGAGCGTGAATGGCGAATTGCGGGTCATATGCCGTTGCACTCGTTGCCGGCGTCTGCGGTTGCTGTCTTTGTTGATTCCGAAGAGTCGCGTTCGATTGTTCAGAAGCAAACTGACTGGCAGGTGATTGTTGTGCCGGACTAGTGCTCTGTCACGCATTCATTGATGGGTTGTGTGCCACGGGCTTTGCCAGTGCTCCCCATTTGCAGGAAGCAATGGCAGAGCCAGCGGCACACATCAAGACACGAGTGACAAACCGCTAGACCTGATGCAAGCGACAGCCATATGGAGTGCGGCGACTTGTCGCCGCTTTGCCTTTCCGACACGGCATTTTTGTCAATCGGCGTGGGAAGACAGCAAAC
>JAYSPO010000294.1:0-3858 GCA_043722015.1 Candidatus Kuenenia sp.
TTCGCTTCGATTGCCGTCATGAAGGGGTCTGACCCCATTAAATCAACACCTGCCTGCCAATGCTCCACTTTTCTACTTCACCATCCAGGCGAGGGGACAGTCGAACTACTCAAACAACCATATTTCAAATTTGAGTGGAGCGTTCTTTGTGTACACGTCCCTCAATTTCCGCGATCAGTCTCTGCGGCAGGTCCGTACGTTTGATGCGTGCGTATTCGCCATCGAGAGGCCCGAAATATGCCCAGTCATTCCTTGCGTCAAACGTGTTAGCGACCATGTAGTCGGCAGCGGAATCCAGTCGTGAAGCTTCTGCAACCTCAAGAAGTTGTTGTTCCGAAATATCAACCTCGAGCTTGAATTTTACGAGGATGCCGCGAAATCCCCATGGGTCGCGGATTTTGTCAACCAGCTTCGGTGTCTGAACCAGTCGCAGCCACAATTCAGGCTCGTTGCTCTTGATTTTGCCCGCGCGGCGATCGAGAAGGGTTGGCTTTTCCGTTGAAGTACTCTCCCAAACGCGTTGCGACGGGTCGAATCGCGTCTCGGTCGATGGCGCAAAGACTCCCGCACAATCGTAATCGCTGACGGCCGCACAGTGAATCACAGCGTCAAATTCTGTGCCAAGCAGAGCACGATGCATCGCCGCCTCCAGATCGTTGAAAGTCGTATACGACTCAACAAACAGCCTCTCCGGCGCAGGCTGCTCAACAACTTCCGGCTTTGATGTAAGAAGCCACACAGAGTGCCCCCGCGATGCCGCATAGGTTGCAATTCCAGCTCCCGTACGGCCGCTGAAGACGTTTGTTATGCAACGAACCTTATCGACAAGAGTCATCGTATTGCCAGCGGTAATGAGGATGTTCATTGTGAAGCGACAATTCCGGTTGATCGTTGGTGGCAAAGATGGTGTGGCGCTGCTGACATTGTGAATCGAGAAGTCTAATCCCCAGTCGTTACCGCCAATCCGGGTGCCTTTCGAGGCAGAAGCGACGGGCATAAGTGCAGTTTCGCTGCGGGTGATGAAGGCCATACTGCGCGCGGGCAGTCATGAGGTGTATCCGGCTTCGCCTGAATTTGGAAGTGGTCCATGTCTCAGCCCGAAGTCTCACGACTTCGGCTAATTGTAGGGTGCGTGAAGCGGAGCGCAACGCCCCATTTGGGGAAAGCGTGAGAAACTGGTGTGTTGCGCTAGCGCTGCACACACCCTACAAGAATCACTAGATCAACAGCCCGCTCTGCGAAGAGTTCAGCGATGTTTAGAAGTGTGGCGATGTGGACGGAATTCGATAAAGTCGGCATAATCGGCGAAACCTGATGTGCCACCTCGGTGTTAGCAGCACGCTGCCGGGAATAAGACCGGTGGAAAACGGCCAGGATTTCCGGCGAGAACGACTCGCTGAATTGAGAAGTCTGACGAATCATTTGCGGGTGTGCTGCAGGCTGTTTTATCGACCAATTGTCATTATTCACTGCTTTTTCGAGAAGGACGTCGAATGACCCTGCAAGCGCCAACTGGTCGACACCAACGAACAACGCTGACCCTTTCCGCTTCTCTGTTTGCGATGTCGCTCTGGGGAACGTTTCTCGGTGCCAATCACGTCGTGGCTTCGGATTGGGACCGTTTTCGTGGACCGAACGGCACTGGAATCTCTCCGGACCCGGATCCGCTGCCGACGACTTTCAGTGAGACTGAAAACCTCCAATGGAAGGTAGCTCTGCCCGGTGCCGGCGTGTCGTGCCCGATCATCGTCGGCGACAAAGTCTTCGTGACTTGCTACTCAGGCTATGGGGTCGATCGTCAGAATTCAGGTGAAATTGAAAACCTGAAGCGACATTTGGTTTGCCTGGATCGAAAAACAGGGAAGACCCTGTGGGAGAAAACCGTCGATGCAGTGCTGCCTGAAGATGCATTCAGAGGTGCAGGAGTTCCAGAGCATGGTTACGCATCTCACACGCCGACTTCCGATGGGAAAAATATCTACGCATTTTTCGGCAAGTCCGGAGTGTTCGCGTATGACATGGATGGAAATCAGCTGTGGCAGACAAGTGTCGGCAAGGAATCCGATGACCGTGAATGGGGATCGTCATCCAGTCCGATCGTCACGGGAGACGTTGTCGTTGTTGTCGCCGGCCCTGAGTCTCGCGCCATCGTGGGACTCGACAAAGCCACAGGCAAGGAACTTTGGCGTGCGGACAGTGATGGACTCGGTAACGTCTGGGGCACGCCGACACTGGCAAAGATTGATGAAACTCGCACAGATGTCGTGATCGGAGCGCCAAACGAAATCTGGGGACTTAACCCGGCAACAGGCAAACTCAAGTGGTACTGTGAAGCAATGGCCACGGATCAATTCAATTCCAGCGTCGTTGTAGCGGATAACAAAATCTATGCTGTTGAAGGTCGCGGCGGCGGGTCAATCGCCATCAAGACCGGCGGTAAAGGCGACATTACCAAAACGGATGTTGTCTGGTCCGGTCATGACAGTAATCGCTTTTCGACGCCATTGCTCTATGAAGGTCGCATGTATCTGATTTCCGGCAGTATTGCTCGTTGCGTCAACGCCGCAAACGACGAACAGATTTTTGAGGCTCGCATGCAGGGTGGCGGAGCCGCACCGGCAAATGACGCACCGGGTGGCGCACCGGGCGGCGGTCGTCCGGGTGCTGGACCTGGTCAACAAAATGGGGGGCAACCTGGCGGTCAACCACCTCGAGAACAAAGCGGCGGTCGCGACGGATTCGGCGGATTCGGTGGATTCGGTGGATTTGGCGGTGGTGGCCGAGGTGGCAGTGACTATTCGTCCCCGGTCCTGGGCGACGGGAAGATTTACTATGTGACTCGCGGCGGCGATATCCATGTCATCAAGCCGACAGATAAATTCGAAAAGCTTGCGACAAATCGTGTCACGTCCGAATCAGAAGATTTCAGCGCCTCACCTGCGATCAGCAGCGGCCAGATCTTCTTTCGATCCAACAAGCATCTGTATTGTGTTTCGCTGCAGAAATAGTTCCTGCACAATTGTAGGTTAGGCTTTCCAGCCTGACTCCTGTTCTTTGTGACTCCTGTTCTTTGAAATTCAGCCTCCCTTCACCACCCCCGGCTTCAGTTCACTTCCGCCTATCGTATCCTTCGTTTTTCTATGAGGTTCGCCCGATCGCCACTCCATCCGAAATCGTGCCGATGACCACGGCCAATTCTCTCTGCGCTGACTCAGCCTGGCAGCTACCGGATTATTTTCTATGTATTCGATGATCCGCAGCATTTCGGCTTCATCGCGTGCCCAATGATCGTATGACTCATCCTGCCAGAAGATTCGGCCTCTTGCGTCCTGAAGAGAATTGATTTCATACGCGGTAAATCCCTTGATCCCCTGTGTGATTTTCTTCAACTCCCAAGAGGGCGTCAGCAGAACATGGACATGGTTTGGCATCACGCACCATGCCAACAGGGCATATCGCTCCTCAGCTCCGAACAGGATGGAGTCCTCAACAATTTTCGCCGCCAGAGGGTCCTTCAAGTGAAGCGGTCCGTCTACAGCCATGTCAAGGAATCGGTCGGCCATGGCAAAAATCAGTTTGTCTTCGCGCAGCTTCCTTGCCGCGATCAACTCACCGGAGCGAGGCGGCTGCTTCTCTAAACGTTCCCGCTCCTTGAACAGTTTCTCGATTGCCGCCTGGGGCATCGCACCTTTCAGATTCCAGGTCAGGAAAATCGGGAAGCCGTCCGGAACTTCGTGCGGCAGATGTCGTGTGTAACTTCGCTTGTTGGTCATCACTTCTCCAGTCACACATCACGCTGGAAGTAGGTCAGGCTTTCAGCCTGACAGATACGGGCCACTGACGCAGGGTTTTTAGGTG
>JAYSPO010000295.1:0-2133 GCA_043722015.1 Candidatus Kuenenia sp.
AACCTGTCACGCACGGTTAATTCCTGGCTTTTCCCGATCCACGGCAGGCAGGACAAGTCACTGCGCCTGCAACGCAGTTCGGACAGTCAACTTCTTTGGACGTCGGTATCTGAACTTCGCGAGCGAAGTCCCCAAAACCGATGATTCGAGTGATCGACGATTTCTGGGTCATGGTCCCCCCGTGACAAGTTCGGCTCGGGCAGGGAACTCGGCCAGATCCTTTACAACTCAAACAGCTGTCATCGACAAAATAGTAGCCTTGCATGCGAGTCGTTCCGGCTTTTGCGGCCAAGACAGGAACGGCGTCATTAAAGAAGACTTCGATGAATACGGTTGAGGCAGCTCCCGAACTTGCAATTTCCGGCCATGAGCGTTCGTTCGACTCATCACGTGAAGCCAGAAAGCCAGGTATATGCTCTTCAAGAAATGAAAGGGCCGAATTTGCTTGCACTCCCCCAGAGACTCCGCGATCAAGTAGAAAAATGAAAGTGTTGATGCCTGCAACCCTCCCAGTAGCATCCAGCAACGGTCCCCCACTGTTGCCAGGATTCATGGCCACGTCGTACAGGACCGTATCCGGGCACTTTTCAAGCATTGACGCCACACTGGCTTGTGTACTTTGCTGCGGTGAACCCATGACCGACGAGGTATTCGGTTATTCATTGCTCCGGTATGTCTCGGTCATCCCATAAACTTTTCTCGGCGAACTCCCTGTCCAGCGAATGTTTGTATTCACACCATGACCAAAATGACACGAAGCGAGCGCGAATCCTATCCGCCACTACGGACTTCATCAACCCACTCCCCATAGACTCATGGCCGTTGCGATCCAGGCAATCATCATGTCCGCAGTTGACAGTCGTGGAATGGCTGTGATTTACGGCCGATCGAAAAAGATCTGCGCGACGCACGGTGGGCTGTTGATTTTGTCAGGGATAAGCTTCCAGCTTGTGATTGCGATTAAGAACTGATCCTGAAATCGAATGTTCGCTGCTTTTTTCATGTTGATTGATAAAAACGGCTTGTCGGAAAGCCACAGCGGCGACCAGTCGCCGCACTCCAAATGACTGTCGCCTGTTACAGGATTAGGCAGATGCAAGTGGAACCACGAATCATGTTGATTTAGGGTGTTTCAGCGTGACGGCAGGTTCTGGGGAAATGGGCTGTCTTTTGAGGCGGGTGCTAAAAATGTGTTGGCTTTCGGGTCTCAAATTGTCAGTCAAGCAGATTGACCGAACATTTTTGTAATCTCTGCGTCTCTGATTTACGTATTTACAATTGCAGCTGGAAGATATCGGCAGGATCTGCGGAATGTGATCCGATTCGTCGTGGCAATATGCTGTTCATTTGGGCAGTACAAGGCGTCCATCTTCGTCGGATCGCGGGCTCTCCAGCAGCAATTTTTGCAATTCCGTGCGGACATGTGCGAATCCTGCCGGAGAAACTGTGCGGAACGGGGTTCGTAGTTTAGTGGAAGAATAAAGGGGCTTGATTCTGCAAGTTCTGTCAGGGAGTGGCCCGGCATTTGCGGAACAAAGTCCTGTCGATCTGGACAGCCGGCAAATTGAGGCGGGTTGTTCAGCAAATTGATGCATCAGAATCGCGGTGCGAAGCAAGAACAAAAAGATTCGCCGGTTTCGGCGGAATATGAAACGCAAGGGAGCTAGTCATGGTCAGCACAAGTCTAATGGTTGACTCAAAGAGCACAACGTATCAAAACGCTGAAGCACAATCCCTGTTGTCGGGGTTGCCGCTGCAGGGCGGTGTTGCTCAGGGTGCGCAGCATTTTGTCGCTGGGTCACTCCGTGTCTGGCATTCTGATGCAGAGCGGAATGAATCTCTGCTTGAACGATCATTGCTTGGTGAAAGCGTTGCCTGTCTGGCAAAAGCGTTTTCGATGAGCAAGACCGCAGTGCATGGTGCGTTGGTGGAAGCCCGTGTCAAGCGCCTGAAGGAAGCGGATGTCGATTATATTGACAGTGAAGAGTTCCATCAGCGAAATGCAGAAAGCCTCATCTGCGGCCCAGCCCCGGAAGTCGATGATTCGACGGCCAGTCGCATTCCGAATGGTTTGCCTGCATATCTTGGCGAACTGTACCGTGTGCCACTGCTCTCAAAGGCGCAGGAGCAGTA
>JAYSPO010000296.1:0-5124 GCA_043722015.1 Candidatus Kuenenia sp.
GTGGCTTGCCATGGCCACGATGGCTTGGCCACGATGGGGCTTGCCCCCATCGAGCCTCTGATCAAAACCAGAATGACGATGGAAAGAATAACCGGCCACGGCGGGGCTCGCCCCCGCTGGGCCATGATCACAACCAGATCAACGCAGCCATGCCGGACCTGACGCCAATCTACACGAACGACAACTGCCGGTTTTCAGCACCGCTGCAGTGGTCGCTCAGCATCTTCTGGAGGGAACCTGAACCGAACAGCGAATGGGCATCGCAGCTCGGCACGGACCTCGAACTGGATGGAATCCGAATTCTGTCGCATCATTTCTCTGATTCACAAACCAGTCAATTCGCCATCAGCACTCTGCCCCATGTCGCCCCTGCAGCAATCGTCCAGCGAACGAAAGGTCGCTTGTATCATCTGATTCGAGAACGAAAGCCCAAGCCGTTCAAGGGGAACTTTTCTATTCGCAGCATCGGTAACGCAACGCGAGAGTCCGTCGAAAACTACGTTGCCGATCAACTGGGTCATCACACAATGGCTGACCCGAATGTCCAGGCCAGACTGGAGCAGTATCAGATCGTTTGTGAGGAAGTGGATTTGTCGCAGATGCAGAAAACGTCTCACGGCGTGTTCTGGTATAACCTGCATCTGGTCTTCGTTCATCGCGAACGGTGGAATGAAATACGGCACGAAGTGTTGTCACGAGTGAAGTCGATGGTGCTGGCGGTTGCGACGAAGAAGTCATATCGACTTGCCAGAGCCGGGATTCTGTCCGATCATGTGCATCTTCTGTTGGGTTGCCCGTTTGATGTTTCTCCTGAGGACATCGCTTTGGGTTTTCTGAACAACTTTGCGTTTGCCCACGGGATGAAGCCGGTGTATCAATTCGGTGGTTTTGTGGGGACCGTTGGTGAGTATACGAATAAGGCGTTTTGAATTTGATCATCGCTCCATGCGGGCGAGCCGCATGGGGGCGGATTCGTTTAGGGCGGGACGTGTCTGGTGATGATCGCCGCTCCACGGGGACGAGCCCGCGTGGAGGCGAAGGCGGAAATCGAGTAAAGTCTGGCCACGATGGGGCTCGTCCCCGCTGGGCCATGATCACAACCAGCCCGCATCGGCTGATGATCAGCGCTCCATGCGGACAAGCCGCATGGTGGCGGATTCGTTTTGGGCGGGACTTTCTGGTTGTGATCTCCGCTCCACGGGGACGAGCCCGCGTGGAGGCGAAGGCGGCGGGGCAACCACCGTGATTCAAAACAGATCGATGGAATCAATGAAAAAGAACAAAGCCCGTCTTGGTGCCGGCGATCTCATCCTGAACGCACCCTTCTCGGAGCCATCGAAGTATTGGAGCTACGATCGGAAGCACATGGTCTTTACCCAGATCGATGGGCGGCGACCGGCTGGGTACATTGTGGCCACGCCGGATGCTCAGGGCTTCAATGATCCCGGCCAATTCATCGAACTCGATCTGGTGAATCAGATTCGCCCTCGCGTCAAAGCGTGGCGGGAAGCCAATTATCCCGGTGCCACCGGTATCACTCGGCGATTGCTGGAACACTGGCACGATCCCAATCAGCGCGAAGGAATGCGGTTCTTCTTCTGCCAGATGGAAGCGATCGAAACGCTGATCTGGCTGACGGAGGCACCGGCCGCGGAACAGCAGGGGATTAAAATCCCAGGCGATGGCGGACCCTTTCCCCGCTGGTGCGCGAAGATGGCTACTGGCAGCGGCAAGACGATCGTCATGGCGATGGTGATTGCCTGGCAGGTCTTGAATAAAGTGACGTACGCACAGGACCCGCGGTTTTCAAAACACGTGCTGGCGATTGCTCCGGGGCTGACCGTGCGGAATCGCCTGGCGGTCCTCGTCCCGGATTCGCCGGGAAACTATTTCGACCTGTTCCAGATTGTGCCGCCAGCACTGTACGACAAGCTGCGACAAACGAAGATCGTGATTCACAACTGGCACAAGCTGGGTTGGGATACCGATGAACAGATCGCTCGCCGACGCAGCGTCGATAAACGCGGGGCGAAGAGCGATGAAGCGTATGTCCGTGAAGTCCTTGGCGAAATGGCGTCTGCGCGGAACGTGATTGTGCTGAATGACGAAGCGCATCATGCGTGGCGGGTTCCGGCAGGATCGAGCGTCAAGGGCGTGGCCAAAGAAGATCTCGACGTGGCGACCAAGTGGATCGACGGACTGGATCGGATTCATCGGGCTCGCGGTGTGCAGCAGTGCTTCGATTTTTCCGCAACGCCCTATATTCCGTCCGGACGAAGCAGCAGCGAAGATGCGTTGTTCGGCTGGATTATCAGTGATTTCGGCTTGAACGATGCCATTGAGTCGGGTCTGGTAAAAACGCCGCGAGTCGTCGTGCGCGACAACGGCCGATTGGATCCGGATTACAAGAGCCGTTTCTATCACCTCTATCGCGACAACGACGTGCAAGACGATTTCAATCGCAAAGCACTTCCGCACGAGCCACTTCCGGACATCGTCACTCAGGCCTATACATTGCTTGGCCAGGACTGGCTTGAAACTCGGAACGACTGGGAAAAGGCCGGGCATCCTGTTCCGCCAGTCTTGATCACTGTTGCCAATCGCACCGAGACGGCAGCGCGGATTAAGTATGCTTTTGATCACGAGAGAATTCATATTCCTGAACTGTGTATGGCTGAGCACACGCTGCATATCGATTCCAGCGTTCTGGGCAAAGCGGAGTCGCAGGAGCAAGCCGTTCCATTGAGGGCCGCATCTGAAAGTGAGGATGACGAAGAAGGTGATGCTCCGGTAAAGACGCTCACCAAGCAGCAACAGGCGGAATTTCTTCGCCAGCAAGTCGATACTGTCGGACAAGTCGGGCGGCCGGGTGAGCGAATTCAGAATGTGATCTCAGTGGGGATGTTGTCCGAAGGCTGGGACGCGAAGACCGTAACACATGTGATGGGACTGCGTGCATTTTCGAGTCAGTTATTGTGTGAGCAGGTCGTCGGTCGTGGCTTGCGACGAACGTCGTATGACATCAATCCAGACTCGGGGCAGTTCGAAGCAGAATATGTAAATGTCTTCGGCGTCCCGTTTACATTTTTGCCGCACGAGGAAGGTGACGACACGCCACCGCCGCCCCCAAAGCCCAAAACGATCGTCGAGCCTTTGAGTGATCGTGAGCAGTCGTTTGGGATTTCGTGGCCAAATGTGATTCGTATTGAGCACGTCTATTCGCCGGTGCTGCATCTGGATCTGGATAAGGTTCCGGTGCTGGAACTCAATCCGCAGGACACACCGACACATGCGGAACTGGCCGCGATTCTCGAAGGCAAGCCGAACATGGATGCCTTGTCGGAGATTGATTTGATCGAGCTGGGTAAGCGACATCGCCTGCAAACTGTCATTTTCAAGATGACTCGCGATGTGTTTGATCAGATGCAGCCAACATGGAGCGGAACTCGCGATTCACTGCTTTCGCAGGTGATTCTATTGGTCGAAAAAGTGTTGCTGTCAGATCGGATTCGGTCGAGGAATGCGAGTCTTGATGGCGACGATCTGAAGCGGCGAGTGCTTCTGATTCTCAACATGAACAGAATCGTGCAGCATCTCTGGGAAGCGATCCGATTCGAAAACACGACAAAGCTGCAACCCGTTTTCGATACCCATCGTCCGTTGCTGGGCACTGCGGACATGAGGCCGTGGTACACGGCAAGGCCATGCGAACGAACGACAAAGTCGCATATCAGTGTGGTCGTGTATGACAGTCGCTGGGAAGCGTCTGAAGCGTACTATCTGGAGAAATCAAAGCTCGTCGATCGCTGGGTGAAGAATGATCATTTGGGCTTTGAGATTCTTTACGTCTTCCGTGGCGCCGTTCGCAAGTATCGACCCGACTTTCTGGTGGCGCTTAAGGACGGCACGATGGTGATTGTGGAAGTCAAAGGTCAGGAGACCGACGAAACTCAGGCGAAGCATCGATTTCTGGATGAATGGGTTCGGGCGATCAATGGCTGTGGGAACTTTGGTCATTGGCGCTGGACGGTTGTGACGGAAGCGGGGAAGATTGATGATCATTTGACCGAATCCCTTGCCACGCCCACATGAAGCTGTCAACAAACAATGCCAACGTGGCAGAACTTTATGTAGGAGGGACATTCATGTCCGTCGCCCCGCCATGAGACACTCTCGAAGCGAAGGTTGTTGTGCGTTGACAGCCGTTCGGCAAAGCGACAGTGCCTGGCCAATGTCCAGGACATGAATGTCCAAGCTACAGGAATCACAGCTTTGGATCGAATTTCATGAACTCGGCCACGATGCATTTCAGCGATTTTGCGGTGTGCGGGCCTCCAGTGACGATTCTCATGGTTGGGCTTTCCCGTTCAGGGCTCCAATTTCGGTTTGAAGATGGACGTCTGGTATGTGTTCAACCTAAAATGCACGAATCCGACGGATACAATCCGTCGGATTTCCCACCTCACCTGTGCGACAATTCCCCACCCGTCGCATCCTTCCTCACGGCCTAAAATCGGTAGACGTATGGCCTTATCCAGACACAACCTGATCCCGCGCGACGAACTGCAGAAGTTAGTGCTTTTCGCTGTGGCGGTCTTGATTCTGTTTCAACCCGCAGCGGCTGGCGAAGAGTTTCGTGCCGTCAGCTTCGTCAACGACGTTATGCCCGTGTTGACAAAGGCGGGCTGTAATGCGGGCGTTTGTCATGCGAAAGCCGGTGGCGGACAAAACGGGTTTCAGCTTTCGTTGCTCGGTTTTGAGTTTCAGGACGACTACGAACATCTGGTCAAAGAAGGTCGCGGGCGACGATTGTTTCCGGCCGCTCCGGAACGCAGTCTGCTTTTGATGAAAGCGGCCGGCAAGATGCCACATGGTGGCGGTGTTCGCCTGCAGACCGAATCCGAGGGATATGCGCTGCTGTTGAATTGGATTCGACAAGGGGCTGCTTACGATGGAGACACAGCACCACAGTTGGCGAGCATTGAGATTCAGCCGAATCGCGGGACCGTGATGCGAAACGCGGCACAGCAACTGAAGGCAATCGCGAAGTATGCGGACGGCAGCGAACGCGATGTCACGGGATTCGCTCTGTTTGAGTCCAACGACAAGAGCATGGCGGATGTC
>JAYSPO010000297.1:0-3034 GCA_043722015.1 Candidatus Kuenenia sp.
CTTCACCATCCAGGCGAGCTGGATGGGGTCGCGTAGTTGAATCTGGGACAGTCGAACCACGAACCCCTAAAAAAACTCCGTGGCCGCGTTGTGTCGAGAGTGGCTGAGCTGCACTGTGTTGAATTGCCAACCTGAGGTTGGACAGAACGACGAGACGACAAATGTCGTCGAGGAGTGATGACGCCGCAGATCGGCCGCTATTGACGCAACCCTGCGGGACGCTTGTGGTTGCGGCTCACGCAGGTTTTGTCAGGGGTTCTTAATCTGATTGATCTTTCTGAGGTCCGCCGTCGCTTTCGCGCCGATCTTCGAATATTCTCTGCACCTGACAGGTTCTCCTTTGAGATAAAGAAAATGGGTTCGCTGCAGAAGCGTATCGTCAGCAGGAGTTGGCGATCGTTCAGCAACTCAATCGCACGTCAAACATACCGTTGGAAACCATGCATACTCCAAAATCATTGATCCTGCTGGCAATTCTGCTGCTGACTTCGTCCACTGCCGAAGCGCAGCAGTTCAAGGTGGGATTTTCAAAGCAGGACATCACGCCGACAACGGCCACTCCGATGTGGGGTTACGGGGCGCGGCATGCAGCGTTGTCGATCGGGATTCGCGATCCACTCTATGCCAAAGCGGTCGTGATCGACGTCGGCACGGAGAAGCTGGCCATCGTTGGTCTGGATCTTGGCCGGTCTCCGACAGATGCGATGATGGTTCGAATTCGCGAGGCGATCAAGGCCGTGTCGGGAGTTGGCCTGATCATGATCTCCGGCTCACACACGCATCACGGGCCCGTGATTGAACTGCTGGATGAACCAGGTAAGGGTCAAGGCACGTTTGACGATGCTGTGGCCTATGCCAAAGAACTGGAAGGGAAAATCATCCAGGCGATCAATGCAGCAGCGGCCGATGTGCAGGACGCAAAGATCGGCTGGGGCTCAAAGCCTGTGGCGATGAATCGGAATCGACATTCGAAGATTGAACCGAAGCCGGTCGATACGGAACTCGGCGTCATTCGTCTCGACAGTCTGGACGGCAAACCCATGGCAATCGTCGTCAACTATGCGGCTCATCCGACAATGCTGGAAGCGGCTGATTTGCGATTCTCCGCCGAATGGCCCGGAGCGATGATGAACGCCGTGGAAGAACAGCTCGGCACCAACTGCGTCTTTATGCAGGGAGCCTCCGGTGACTTGTCGGCCATGTCCACCGAGCAGACCCGCGGAATCGAAGCGTTCGGAAAGGCGATGGCCACGCAGGTGGCGGAGGTTGCGGGAGGCATCGAATCGAAAATCCCTGAACGATCGAGGCTCAGAGGGATGGAAGAGACTTTTGAGTTCACAACCCGCATGCCATTCGGGAACCCATTGACGCAGGTCATGTTCAGCACGGCTTTTTTCCCGGAACTCGCGAACGCATCCATGTCGGAAGATCTGCTGAAGAATACGATTCGTCCTCGAATCACGACGATTCTGATTAATCAGGAACTGGCACTGGTCGGCGGGTCCGGGGAGTTCTTTTGCGATCACGGCATGCGACTCAAACAACGATCGCGGGCAGCGGAAACGTTTTTCTTCGGCTACTGTAATGGGCATCACATGTATTTTCCCACGATCGAAGCGGCTGCCGAAGGTGGTTACGGCGCTGATCCGGCTGTGAGCTGGGTGAGTCTGGGTGCAGGTGAGGAAATGATGGACAGGGCTCTGATTGATATCTATACGCTGCTGGGAAACTTCGTGTTCGAATTGCCGGGGAAGCAGTGAGCACATTGCGGACGCCCCCGAATTGACATCTGTGCCATGTCCGGTCGAACGGGCAACACCGACTTCCGCGACCATGGCAGCCGAATGCTCTGAAGATGCAGATTAGGCAGGTGTGCACGAATTGACAGGACTCCAGGCCTGGTTCGTGCCGAGGATTCTTTTTGCAGACCGACGCGAATTGTGGATAGACTGAACCGACGTTTGTATGCATCAATTCACAGTAAGCCGCAGGCGTTAGCGTCGACTCTCTTCAGGTTGGGGTATTCCATGACATTCACTTCCCGCCGTACGGCAGTTTTTGGCAGTGTCGGTTTGGTTGTCGGCAGCGCGATGCTTTGGTGGGTGAATTGTCTGCCTGCCGCGCCACCGGAACAGATCGAAGAACCTGCGGGGCTGGTTTGGTTTATCGGGACGGTCGAACAGATCGTGGATGGCGTTGCCCTGATTGATCTGGGCGAAGTTCAAACGCTGCGTCAGGGAAGCATGGTGGCCGCGTTCCGCTATCGTGACAACCATTTTGCGCCACTGGGTGTTCTGGAGGTTCGAGTCAGCCATCCCACCTGGAGCCAGACAGATAAGACCGGATCCTTTGCTCCTGAAGTGGGTGACCTGGTAATGTTTGTGGAAGCGCCGGGCGACTTAGGTAACGGCGATGCGATCCGCGACGGGTTTATCCGGCATCGGATCGTCGCAAATGCCAACGGCAATCGCTACTCGAGCATGCGTGACTCGATTGAAGCCGACACGCTGCAGCGTGTGATTGAAAAACAGCCGAGCTGGGTGAAAGGAAAACGCAGAATTGCTGGTGTGATTCGATCACCTTCCGTTACCAGGGACATGTACACCAGACTCAAACCTTTCATAAATCAGATTCTGACTTTTCAGGATTATGAGGACCGAGGAGTCAAAATTGCTCTGGTCACACCGGAACCCTGGCAGGACGTGCTTGAAGAACTGCGGTATCGGAAGGCATCGACCGACGTCGAAGCAAAAGAGGTCGATCCCGATGCTGCCGTCGAGCCTGTCGTGACGGAGAACACGATCGTGACCGAGAACACGATCGATCCAAGCCAGTTGGTGACCGTGCGACGCGTCGTGGACGAGTTGATGTTTCAGCGATTTCCCGAAGAACGCAATTCGATTGCCGTCATCTGTGCGACATTGCTGTATACCAAGACATCCAATGAACGTCAGTGGATCGCCCAGCAGCTTGCCCAGACCCAGTTTCCGGCGCTCAGCAATCAGGAACAGACGCTGATTGACATGGAAGCAAT
>JAYSPO010000298.1:0-2329 GCA_043722015.1 Candidatus Kuenenia sp.
CCGGATTGTGCTTCCAGGCGGCGCTGTTGGCTGGCGAGCATCGCCGCCTGCGCTTTGAGTTGCTGGAGAAGCGCAACGAATACAACTCGACGACACAGCGAATCGCATCACAAAGCCTTAGTTTTTTCCCCTCCTTTCGCGTTCGCTGTTGATAGCTAACAGCCACCTCACGCAATCGGAGCCCCATACGCAATAGACGCCCTGTGACTTCGGAGCAAAACTCGAACCGCTCGCACTGTAAATTCATGGCTCGCAGAGCTGCCGTACGGAACATTTTGTAGCAAGTCGCCTGATCGGTGAGGTGGACGCCATAGAACAGGCGGGTAAGCAGGTTCAGGATGCGGACGCCGGATTGAAGGACAAATCTGCCTTTTTGGAGTTGTGGGTTTTCGAGATATCGGCTGCCGTAGACGACGTCTGCGATTCCGGACTGCATGACTTCCCACAACTTCGTAATGTCCGCAGGATCGTATTCAAGGTCCGCGTCCTGAATTAGGACATGAGTGCCACTGACTTGATCGAGGGCCGTGCGGATCGATCGGCCTTTGCCTCGATTCTTGTCGTGTTGAAAGACAATGACGGACAGCGAATCGTGATCGGAGACGCGGGCTGCCCTGCCGGAACCAGCACGGGCTCGCCAAGGTGCGAGTTCCTCCCAAGTCCCATCCGTTGAACCATCATCAACAATGATGATTTGCGAGACACAGGGTTGGACTTCAAGGCGGCGAAGGAGTTCGGCGACGGTGCGTTCTTCATTGTAGACCGGGACGATCACCGCGAGGCGGTCCGTGCCGGTTGGCTGCTGCTGAGTTGCTTCTGCATCACTCGCTGCGTCAAGCACTGTTGCCATGCTGTGAACTCCCGGAGGAATGTTCTGCGGATCGCCGTTGTCTGAACTCACTGATGCTTCCATTTCGCGCTTCTGTCTGCCTGATTCCGTTTTTCCACCAGAATTCACGTTACACCTGTTTGAGAACGGGAGAACGGGAGAACGGGAGAACGGGAGAACGTCAACTAGTGCTCTGTCAGGCTTTAATCTTGGGGTAGAGTCGCTTCAGTTTTTGGCGTGCATCGTCGATTTTGAATTGCCAGTCCACGCCACGTTGCTTCGCATTGGTTTTCTCTGACCAGATTCCGATTTCCGATTGCAGTTCATTGAGTTCCCCAATGCGACGGCCTTTGAGACACTGGCTTGTCATGCAACTGAGTTCACATTCTGCGACATTCAACCAACTGCCATGCTTGGGGGTTTGGCAAAATTGCAGACGCCGAATGTATGCTCGCGCAACTTCCGGCGCGAATGCCTCGTAGAAAGCGCCTTTGGTGTGCGTATTGAGATTATCCATGACCAATGTCACCAAGTCGCAGTCGGCGTATCGGGTATCAAGCAAATGGGCGACTTCCAATGCCCACTCGACCTTTGTGCGTTGCACACGAGCTGTTGCCTGGCGATAGCCTGAGAGTGGTTCCGCGAACATGAAAATACTCGCAGTGCCGTTGCGCTCGTATTCGTAATCGACAAGCTTGCCGTGTTTTTTAGTGGCCTCGATTGGCACTCGCGTTTCCTTGAGCAATTGAACTGGTTGTTCGTCCATGCACAACACCGGACGTGCCGGATCGTAGGCTTTTGCATAGGTTTCCAGGACTTCTTCCATGCTGGCGACAAATTCGGCGTTCGCATCCGGCGGAATCACCCAGTACTCGATCATTCGTTTCGTCATCCCGTTTTTTTTAGCGTCTGCCGCACAGTTTCATGGCTGATCGTGTCAACCACCTCCAAGGCGACCAGTTCATCGGCCAGCAGTCGCAGTGTCCATCTACCGTAGCCCGCCGGCGGTTTGCCCAGCCGCATGGCAATCAATTTCGCTTCGTCTTCTCCATCGAGCAATGGTTGCCTCGGCGATGTCTCGCGTTTCTGACGATCCAAGGCGATTTCGAAGGACTCTGTGACCAATCGCTTTCGCAAGCTTTCGATCGTCTGAACCCGACAGTTGAACGCCTCAGCTATTCTCGCATCTGTCCAACCGGGTCCGTCCGCATCGGCCTTCAGCAAAATCTGTGCGCGTCGAACCTTCTCCGAAGTGCCTTTGAGCTTCTTGATGACGTCGTTGCACACCTGGCGTTCTTCATCGCTCAACCGAACGATATACTTTTTGATCATGGGAAACCTCCTTGTTGGACGAAGTCTCCCTCAAATCAACGATCCAGGCCAACCCCACTTTTTAAGCCTGACACAGCACTAGTGCTCTGTCACGCATTCATTGATTGGTTGTGTGCCACTGGCTTTGCCAGTGCCCCATTTTGCAGGAAGCACTGGCAGAGCCAGTGG
>JAYSPO010000299.1:0-26554 GCA_043722015.1 Candidatus Kuenenia sp.
TGCGTCGCGCGCTGATCCTGAGTTCGCATCCAAGGGGAGCTGCAGTGTCGCCTGCCACAAGTATTAAAGACTGTTCCAGATTTCGCCCTGCTCGGGCACTACGCGCCAGTTCATCAGCCATCCCTGGCAATTGCGCCATGATGGCTGTTTGACGGCGGTTTCGCAGGGCGATCGCGATGCCGATCGGCAGCAGGAGACCCAAAACAGCAAAGAACACAGTTGGGACATCACGCTCAAGGAGCACAAATGCCATCCCGCCTGATGCCAGCGCAGATAACAGGCATAAACCGAGCCAGAGCATCGGCGACGTCCGAATCCCCGACTGAATCATCAGACGATCGAACCAGCCGTTGACGGATTCGCTCATCCCTTTTCCGGAACCGGTGGCGAACTGTTGATTCTCGCGCAGCAGACCGGCAAACTCACTTCGTCGTTCCAGAGTCGGCAAAGGAGGATTGGGAGCGATCATGACGTGTGTTTCCGAGGTGTCTAAAAACGATGTTCAACATTGCAGCTTCGGTGAGCGGGTTGCTTCGATCAGTTCTTGGTCATTTTCAGTTCGCGGGGTTCGAACAGCGGGAGATACTGCTCTATATTCGCACCGGTCAGTGCCAGGCGTCGCAGCGCAACCGGCTGATAGCCGGTGGCAAAGAAGCTGCCGACGGGGCGCCCGTCATTGTCTTCTCCGTTCATCCGATAAACAAAGATGTCGTCCATTCGGTACTCGCCATCCTTCAATCCGGACACTTCCGAGATTTTTGTGATGCGACGTTCACCCGTGTGCAGACGCGTGACGTGAATCACAATGTCGATCGCATTGGCGATGTACTGTCGAGCGATACGGGAAGGCAGATCGACGCCCGCAAGTGCGATCATCAGTTCCAGTCGGTCGAGAGTTTCGCGTGTGTCGTTGGCATGCACGGTACTCATGGAGCCATCATGCCCGGTATTCATCGCCTGCAGCATGTCCAGCACTTCGCCGCCGCGGGATTCGCCGACGATGATGCGGTCCGGTCGCATACGCAACGCGTTTCGCAGCAGATCGCGCTGCGTCACGGCACCCTTGCCTTCAAGATTCGGCAGACGGGTCTCCAGTGGAATGACGTCGGTCTGCTGCAAACTGAGTTCCGCTGTCTCTTCGATCGTCACTACACGCTGGGAATCAGGAATAAACCGACTCATGCAGTTGAGCAACGTCGTCTTGCCGGCGCCCGTGCCTCCGCTGACAATCACATTCATGCGACCACGAATCGCCAGAATCAGAAAGTCGGCCATGGCCGGCGCCAATGAGCCGTAGCTGATCATATCTTCCATCTGCAGGCGACGATTGCCGAACCGACGAATGGAAACAGTCGGACCGCACAGTGCGAGCGGCGGAATCACCGCGTTGAAACGTGAACCGTCCGGCAGACGGGCGTCAACAATCGGACTGGATTCGTCGATACGCCGACCGGCGCGGCCAACCAGACGATGAATGAACTGCATCAGGTGATTTGAATCCGCGAACCGGATGTTCGTAGATTCCAGTAAGCCATTGCGTTCCACCAGAATCCTGTCCGGGCCATTGATCAGAATATCGGTGACCTGCGGATCGACCATCAGAGACTCGATCGGGCCGAAGCCGTAGATCTCATCCATAATCTCCGACACCATCGTTTCGCGCTGCTGAGTATCCAGGCTCACCGACTGCTGAGTACACAGATAATCGGCCAGCGAACGCAACTGTCCGCGTAGTTCGCTTTCGGACAGACCTTCTGCCTTGTTGAAGTCGATCACATCAACCATCTGACGATGGAGCGAAGTTTTCAGTTTTTGAAAATCGCGGACCGTGTTGTCCATTGCTTCAGTTGCAGCGACCATGAAGAGACCTCAGTTCAGAATGAATGGCTGCGATGCCGTCAACCAGTGACAGGCGTGCAGGCAGAGCGCGATCGATCGGAATCAGTTATCGAGTGATCAGTGCACGGAAATTCAGAATGTCCCCGACTGCCGTCGAAGGCAGCCTGTTCCGGGAAACAGACAAAAACGGCAAAATCTGCATGATGATCAGTCACACAGTCGAACACTGTAGACATACCGGTTCAACGTCGCCTGCGAAGACGAAGACATCACCGCAGTGGAAGTGATCAGCACACACGGCTGCAGACAGATCCGAACTTCACCGCCCGCAGAAATCCCGGATGCCATGATTCTGGCGGCAACAGCACGATTCAACTGAACAGTTGACAACACAGAGCCAGCAGGCGAATTATTCTGTGACCCTGCAGCACTGGCTCCTGGATTGCACAGACACACGACAAACGACTGCCCTGCATGTGACTGTAACCAGGCCGCAATCTCAACACATTCCCGATTGGACAGTGTGGATACCGACATCGTGGACGGAAAGGACAGTTGATTCAATCCCAGTGACTTCAGATCAGCGGCTGTTACACCATGTTGCATCCAGTTGACGGTCTGGCACGAATTGCCTGTGGGAGATACTGCGGCAAACTTCAATGGGACAAAGCTGTCAGGCTTGTTGCCGGCGGAATTCGGTGAAAGTGTCAGTGTGATTTCCGGCAGGCCATCCGGTCCTTTTTCAACAGTTCTCTGCTCCGGATTCCAGCTCAGATTGTCGGATCCTTTTCCGGACTCAATCTGCTGCGACCATTGTCCACCGGCATTCCGCATCGACCCATCGCCATTGCTTTGATCGACAATTGAGAATGGCAGTACGGGAATTGTGGCATTTCCACCGGGCAGAAATCCTGCAGGGGCATGTTCAATCCTTGCCGCAGCCGAAACGCCC
This sequence comes from Candidatus Kuenenia sp., assembly GCA_043722015.1. Classification (GTDB taxonomy): domain Bacteria; phylum Planctomycetota; class Planctomycetia; order Planctomycetales; family Planctomycetaceae; genus SXXK01. Next base: position 2,792 of record JAYSPO010000299.1, read on the forward strand.
AGACGCGCATTGCGAACGCCGGTCAGACCGCTGAAGAACATTCGCAGCTGATCGTTCGACTGACCTTTGCCAAAGGTAACTCGAATCTGTTCAGGCACTGTGACTGACTGCTGCGTCAGTCCGGTATTGACGGTCCTGATTGCGGCCAGGGGTTGAATGAGCTCAACGTCGTTCTCATCGATCATGGGAATCAGAGAACTGTCGCCTGCGTAGCGAAGATGAGCTACTGTCGCATTGCGGCACCGCACGGCTCGGCCATCATTCTCAAACGGCTGTTGCCGCAGTCTCAGGATGTCATCAGACAGGAACGCATGCCCCCCGACAATGACTGCGGATTCCGCATGCCGCCGCGCCTCAGCTCGAACACACGACAACCACATGATGTTGAAGAAGCACGCCACGATCAGCAGCATCGCAAGAAACACCCAGACGCTCCAGATCATCATCGTGCCACGACGGGAACGATGGCATTCAGGTTGTCTTGCCTGCAATCGACGTTGCAATTCTGGTGAAGGGCTGATTTTCATGTCAGAACCTGGAAACAATCCGCGTTAAGGGGGCCGGGGCCACCGAGCTTTCAACGAAACCGGGCTCAGTCTCCAGGCATTCGTTTGTCCTCAAATATGCCTCTCCAGACAGCAAGTTGCCCGTGCCGACACCTGTGACAATCAGGAGACTGCCAGCGATCTGTGCTGTCTTTCGGATTCGGCAGGAAGTGGCTTAGAGCCGAATAAGCAAATTATGGACAAGCGAATGAAGACAGACACAATCACAACGTGCCGGAAACCGCAGGCTGCTGCTGCCGGGTCAGGTCATTATTCGCAGGGGCAGCATTGGTTTGAAAGCCGCCGACAGAACCACCGGTGCTCTGCAGACTTGTACCGCCGGCGTCGTTGCCGCTGCCCTGATATTCGATGCGTTCGCCGTCACGCCAATACGAAGAAGAATGTCCGGCCCCACGATAATGATCCGTTTTGAACGGCTTCTTTTCCGCAGGTTCGTCAGTCATCCCCAGCAGTTGCTCCATGGTGACGCGGTCACTTTCCGTCTTCACATTGACACCACCAGGTCCGGCACCCGCAGGATTATAAGTCAGAGCGATCTGGCCCTTCTGCTGGGCAAGCAGCATATAGAGTGCCTGTTTTTCGTCCAGTTCGAGAGTGACATTGTGAGACGTCCCGCTGCCCTGCAATGAGGAACTCGCACCTCCGCTATTCATGGCCACTACTTTGACACCTTTGAAGAGCGTTATTGTCATACCAGTTCGTCCGCTCACAACGGATCCACCGGTCGACTGCAGCCGATTACCTGCTCCGGCATCGGTCGTCATATGCACGTCAACATATTGCCCGGTCTTGATCATTCCACTCAGGATCGCAGTGGCGTCATCGACGTTGATCGTAACACCCCGCTTGCCCGCTTCGATCTGCAGACCTGGATAGTCTCCGATGGCGTAGAACATTGACCCGTGCAGAGGAACAGCAGATGGAATTCGCTCTTTGGCAATGCGGCCAACGAGAGAATTCAGGTTCATGATTGTATCCGGGGCCAGCTTTTCATCGGCTCCCACAGGACCATTGCCGATGTGTTTCATTGTGATGACAGTACCAGGCTCAATCTCAGTGATCGCCATCGGCATTGTTCGAGCAGGAGTCGGCGGAGCCTGAACGACTTCCGTCGCCCAGAGCTTTTTGAAGAAAAATGTCACTGCCAGAAGACAGATGACGGCAAAAGCAGCTACGGTGAGCATCCAGGGAGTCAGCTTCACGACGATTCTCCAGACAAAATCAGTTCAATACCGGGGACGTTCGATGGTGATGAGATTGGTTGTCGCCACAGGTGTGCTTCAGTGCGACATCAGATCCCTGCAACATTCCCTGCGCAGTGACGATTGCAGAATTCCGACTGCAAGTGAATTTGAATACCCTGAACCAAAAGAAACAAAACTTTGTGCAATACTCAACGTCATTGACGCTGAACATCAGCAGTTGAAGCGATGCGCTCCATCGCCATCGCGGCGTTGCAGTTGATTGAACGATTGGCCACGCTGAATCCGGTCATCCACAACAAATCCGGACACGCATTTCGCATGGGAACCTGAACGTAAACATGACCCAGATCCGACGCATAGTTTCCAGGAACAATGGTGATGACGCATTGCCGCGCCAATGACGGACCGAGCAGATATTCGACTCGGGCCTTGACGTCTGCTTTCGCTGCCGACGACGGCATCCCACAGACACTCAACAAGCGGGCTCCGTTCTGAGCGGCATTGGCCACTCGGGTCTGAGCCGACATGAGCATGGAAAATTCGACAATGGAAAAAATGAGCAGCAGAAAGATTGGCAGAACGAGAACCAACTCCATCGACAAGATCGCACCTTTGCGATCTGATGATCTGGAGTGATGAACTTTCATGGGCCGAACTCGCTGGGAAAATGTTGTTGAAAGGACAGTCGCAGAAAATAACCAGGCCTTGGCTTCCTCGTTGATCGGCAGAATCTGCCGCTCCATCTGAGCATTTTGGGAATGGGCGTTACTGCCCTCGGTTTCCGAATAACTGCAACGCCAGGACACACCATGTGGCGAATGCGACCGGAACAGCAAACGCCATGACTCGTCGCTTCTGACGCTGTTCGGTCGTTTCTCCTTTTCCCGTTTCATTTTTGGTCAGATATTGATTCTTCGTACGGCGAAGGCCCTGCGACAGCAGACCAATCAGGACGATGCCGATTGTACCCGTGGTCACAAAGATCAGGCTGCAGAATAAGACCTTGAGTGTCGTCAGCCAGCCCAGCCATGTTCCGAGGGCTGCCATGAGTTTTACGTCCCCGCCGCCCGCCGTCGCGATCATCCACAGCACGAACAGAATCCCGAAACCGGCCGCAAATCCCAGCAGAGACGCCCACAGACCATCCATTCCGTAGAATACGACCTGATAGACGATGCCTGCCACACACATCGGTGCTGTCATCCTGTTGGGGATCTTGCGAAACCGCAGGTCACAAATCGCCGCAACCAGCGTAAACACGCCAACACACAGCAGTAACACGACTTGAGCAGGAGTCAGTTCAGGCATTGCACGACATTTCAGTTAAATTCAAGGCGCAGTGACTCGATTGGCCACCATGATTTTCAATTGTTGTTTCCGAAGGCTTCCGACTGTTGTGTTTTCTGGCGAAACCAAGGGTAGATCTGTTGACGCAAAGGACGCAGGCACCACGATCGTTACAATCACTGTCATCGGCACAATGAGTCGAAACTGTTCAATCCACACTCTCGTTGAAAACCTAACTATGAACTCCACAGATCAGGGATCGTCGGCTCAGCACACTTACCTTTCAGCAGCCATCGACGCGGCGCATGTCGGAGGGCGCGTGCTTCAGGACTGGATCGGTCGTTTTTCTGTACGAGAAAAGAGTCGTGCCAATCTGGTGACAGAAGCCGATGAAGCGTCACAGTCGGCGATTGTGCAAACTCTGAAGAATCGTTTTCCGCAACACGGTTTTCTGGGCGAAGAAAACCTCAATGAACGTGACGCAACCACAGAAGCCTTCTGGATCATCGATCCGCTCGACGGGACGTCCAACTACGTTCATGGTTTTCCGTATTACGCCGTTTCTATCGGACTCTGGGTTCGCGATCACATCGAAGTCGGCGTTATTTTTGACCCCACGCGAAACGAAACATTCGCAGCCGCGTTCGGTCATGGAGCAACCCTGAATGGTCAGCCAATCAGGACTTCCGGAGAAAACGAGCTCAAATCGGCCATGGCGATGGCAAGCCTGCCAGTCGCCACCGACCGCGAAAATCCCGCCGTCAAGCGTTTTCTGAATGCACTCACAAAACTGCAAACCGTTCAGCGGAGTGGTTCGGCAGCATTGAATCTGGCGTACGTGGCCAGCGGTCGCATTGACTGTTTCTGGTCCAGCAGCCTTCATCCCTGGGACGTCGCAGCTGGAGCCCTGCTCGTCGCGGAATCCGGTGGAACCATCACAAAGCTCGACGGCAGCACATTCGACATATTCGTTCCAGACCTGCTGTCTGCCGCCACTACGCTGCTCGGTCGGGAACTCGTAACCGCTTTGCGTTGATTTTCCTCAACGTCTTCTCCAACCACCGAATCCCGCGTAGACTATCAGCATGACCATTGTCCGATTTTTGCTGCTGGTCTTGTTTTTGCTGTCCGGGCGCGCCGGATCCGAGACGCTGCGCGCGCAGGATGCAGGAACGGTGCCGCCTGTTGCACCCTCCGGTAACGTGCCTGCTGGATCGGTCCCGCCGCCGGGCAAGCCTGACATACTGTTTCGAAATGCAGCAGGTGATCTCATTCCGCTCCGGGAGCTTCTTGGCGACAAAGTCATCGACGAACTGCTTCAACAAGGTTTGGAACAGTTAACAGTGCCACGCTTTACCATCGCGCAGCAGGAGCTTTCAGCGGCGGTTGATCGCGATGAAATCACGCTCAGAATTGACCTGCAGATTCAGGTGCACCCGGCGGACCAGTGGGTGACGATCCCGATGTCATTTGGCGACGTATTTGTTAAACGCTTTGATCACAAATCAGACGCGCCGAAGACAGAGGCGGTGCCGGACTTTGGTGAACCGAATTCGCGGAAATTGCATCTTTTCGGTGAAGGTCTGCATACAATCACGTTGGAAATGATGGGTAAGGCACGATCGCTGGTGCCAGGTGTACGGCAGCTGACTCTGAATCTTCCATCCGCCACGGCGTCGCACGCTGATATCAAGTTTGCGGGGCCCGTGGAACTTCAGAGTTTGCCTGTCGGTTCCGTCGATAAGCCCACGCGCGACGACAAAGGTGTTCGGTCCGTTGAGTTCTGGGGACTGGCGCAGGCGTTCAGTCTGTCGTGGTCGGACGTTGTGCAGCGCGTGGCTCAGAAGCCCGTAATTCAGGTTCAGAATCGCATGAAGCTGGATTTGACAACAATTCCCGTGAACCTCACAGGGACTCAGCAGTTGCAGATCAGCGGCAGTCCGATCAATGAAGTTCGCGTCACATTCCCGGAAGGATTTCAGCTGCAGGAGGTCGATGCCAGGAACTCGAACGGTATCTCTGTACTCAACAATTTCGAAAGAACATCAACATCCGGTCCTGTGACAGCACTGGTTCGACTGACGACGGCCACTGAAGGTGCGCTGACGCTCTCGTTTGATCTGGAACTTGCAAATCGCACCTTTCCGCAGGACATCCGCGTGGCGCTGCCAGCGATTCAGGATGCCAATGTGCAGTTCGGAGATCTGGACATTTTGTTTCCAACCGGCCTGCTGGTGCAGCAAACCGTGGTTGAAGGAGCCCAGCGAAAACGCGTGACTTCGGATACGGATCTCAGTATCGCAGCCACTGCGTTTCGGATGCGTTCCATCGAATCACACGTCGTATTGCATGTCGAGGAAACAGAGTCACAGTTTGCTGTTTCGCCCGAAATTACGCTGCAACCCGACACGCAAAACGTGATCCTGACCGCGCGTTATCCGATCAGCGTTTTGACTGGTTCACTGCTGGATCTGGCGATTTACTGGCCTGGTTATTCAAGCGGGGAATGGCAGATTCTGCCAGGCAAGGCGCGGCTGATTTCCGGAAAAACCATTGTGCCCCTTTCACCACAGCAGTCAGACAGCGAAACGGATGTGCTGCAGATGACGTTTCGCGAACGTCAGTCCGGGGAATTCCTTGTGGAGTTCCAGGCCTATGCTCCGCTGGCGGCAGTGCGTTCCGGAGCTATCCAGTTGCGTTGTCCTGAAATTCAGGCACGACTCGGTCAGCCGTTTGTGCTGATCACGATTGAATCCGATGAGTTCTCCATTCGTCCCATCAGCATGGGAACAGGGGAGCCGTTGCCGACGATTCCGCTGCCCGCTCCGGCGGCCGCAGTTGCCGTCGAATCAGGGCTCAAGTCAGAAAGCTGGCTGCACGACGATGCGTCGATTCCGATTCGACTGGAACTTCCGGCGCAAGCTCCTTCCGTGCGCGCAAACATTCGGCTGGGGATGCAGCCGCGCGGTTCCGTGATTGACGTGCTGGAGACAATCGGTTTTGAAATCGAACATCGAGACCTGGCCAGTTTGTCTCTGAACGTTCCAGTCGGCATTTTTCCGACTGTGCGTATTTTCGGACAGAGCGAAATTCTGCGAGCCACGATTGATTCTGAAACGCACTGGAGTTTCCGTCTGCCGGAAGCTCGACGTGGAAGTCTGACGTTCGAAGTCAATTACAAATGGACGCCGGCGGCCACAACGGACGCCATGCCACTGGTCCTGCCGGAAGCTGCGGAAGTGGTGAGTATCGAAGCGGGGACTGTATCCGGCAGCGGATTGACGGTGCAGGATGCTGCAAACTGGCAACCCGTGTATTCCGAAAAATTCGATGCGGCATGGCAAACCAGCCAACCCGTGACGACCGTTCCTCTCCGCTGGCAAAAAGACTTGGCGCTGACATCCGGCGACAGTCCGGATTTGATACTCGCGCGGACTCAGATCCTTGGAAATCAGCTTCTCACAACCACCCGGGCGTTTTACGAAACGCTTCCCGGCGCGCTCACTGTGGAAACACCGCTCACTGCCAGCCTGGACGCAATTCTGATTGATCAGCAGTCGTTGACATCCCATGAAGCCCTGTTGCGAGGAAACGTACAGCGGGAGAAAATTGTCGAACGCAGTATCAGTCGATGGCGCTGGACGATTCGGACGATCGGGGCAGCTCTGCCGACAGAGCCCACGACTGATGCCCGGGTCGGCCCGCGAATCGTGGAATTCAGAATCCGTGACCGCATTCCACAGCAATCATCTCTCTGGCAGACTGCCACCCTGGAGCGTGCGACTTTCGTAGGAGAATCACCGGCTGTTCCTGTTGTCTGGTACACCGGATCGCAGGAAGAATTTCGAACAGCCAGTGCAACGCCTGACTTTATGTCACTTACGCATCCCGGAGCGAGGCTGCTGCCGTGGGGTGAAAGTACCCGTCTGATTGCGGATCGACAATTAAAAGCCATTCTGTCGCCGTATCCATCGGAAATGCAGCTGGCAGCGACGGAGAGTCTGGACAACTGGATATCAGCGTCCGACGACCACGACTTATTCTTCGGCGCTGCAGAATCCGGAGCGTTGCGATTGAATCTGATTCCCTTCGTTTCGTTACTACTCGTCAGTGCGGCTATGTGCGTCATCTTCTTTGTCGTACTGTCTGTACTGCGGCGGATCACGATCGTCGTTCCGCTGTTGCTGATCGGATGCGGGGGACTTGTAGCGTGGCTGTTTGTTCCTGAATGGATTTCAATACTGGCACCGTATGTGGCAATGGGAGTCGTGTTTGGCGCGGTATCGGTCACGTTGCAGCGGCTGATTTCTGACCGGCGGATGCGATTCCCGAAAGCGTCACAGGTGGGTGAGTATCCTACGGTCTTCGGTTATTCAGGAATGTTGTCTCATGCAGTCACGGAACGGTCCGAACCCGCAGCAACTCCGTCCGGCACGAGATCTGAGTTCAACGTCAGTTCCTTCGTCTGAAGTCACATGATTCACAAAGTCGAAACCCGCCTCGGAGAGTCAGGCACGGGATTAACGTCATGACGTTTTGGTATCTGTTGCTGTTCGCAGTACTGCAAGGCCCGACCGATGTGTCGAGCGCCGCAGTTGCTGCGCGCGACGCTGCATTGCCAGGCGTGCTCGTGGAACGTGTGCCACTGGATGAACTGCGAAAGCGAGTTGCCGGCAAGGACTATGTTCCCGTACCTCGCAGTCAGCTTCAGGATCTGCTCAAAAACGACCGCAGCGCCGCACCGGTCACCGACGCACTGCCTCGGATTCGCGAAGCACGTTATGTGGCCCGCCTGAACGGAATACATCTGGAACAGGGCCATCTGGAGTTTGACATCTATCCCGAATCACACCCACCCGATACCGGTCCCTTGCTGATTGGCCAGACAAACTTACAACAATTGAAAATCACCGATCAACAGGGTTCCATCGAGCTGGCTTCCGATTCTGCGCGACGCCTGTTTCTGCTCAAACCCGGATTTCCGGGAAATCTGACGGGGTCATGGACATCGGATGGCCTGGTCACCGGCGATGTTGTCACGTTTCGACTTGAACTGCCCGCGGCGACGATTTCAAGTTTCGAACTGCTGGCTAATCCGAACATCCTGTTGACGAGTGTTGGCAGTCTGGTGCTGGATCCGGAAACTGTGCCAGCCACCAGCGACAATGGTGAGTTTAAGAAGTGGACCATCCTGCCCGGCGATGCCGCTCGGCTGACCTTTAGTTGCCGCGAACAACGCCAATTGCAGTCGCTGGATCCGATGCCGTTGGCATCGTTCAATGCGGCTCATGAGCTGGCGGGCGACATCCTGAAGTCCCGCTGGACGATTGGCCTGCCAGCAGAACTCAATGGCCGCGTGCGATTGACTGCGAGGATTTCCAGTGAAGTGCGCGTGGCTGACGTCACACTGGAAGATAATCGTCCGGTCGAATGGCAGATCACGGAAGAGAACCATCACCAGATCTTGAGCATGTTGTTGCCGGAAGCGTCAGAATCCACAATCCTGAATATCTCTGCGGCCTCAGTGTTGCCTCAGACTGAATCCTGGGAACTACCCATGCTCTCGCCGGCTCAGTGGTTCAGTCGCAACGACGAACATCGAGGTCCGATCCAGTCACCCATCGGTCAGATCAGCGTGTTGATGCCGAAATCCGTACATCTGGACGAATGGACGCTCGTCGGCATTCAGGAACGCGATATTGTGACTGGCCCCGATCAGAGTCGCGAATATCAGCTCACGCAGTTTTTGCCCGAAGCCTCGGCCATCGCGCGAACGTCGACGAGTGAACCGCGATTGACGGATTCTGTCATCACGTTCGTCGAACCTGCCGGACGCCTCGCAACAGTTCGCTGCCTGGTTAACATGCAGTGCGAAGGAGCCTCGGTGGTGGAACTGGAGTGGCCTGTGTCGCAGGACTGGCAGGTGATCGCGGCTCGATATGCGTCCAATTCCCGCGCGCTATTCTTTGAGTTTCCCCAGAGAGATCCTGAAGCAGCCACCTCACCCTTGACGTTGCATTTGCCCGAGTCACTGGAGCCCGGAGCGTCGCGTGTCATCGAGATTCAGTTTCGCCAGTCTGATGTCTCCGACACGCGCACGATTAATCTGCCGCTCGCAGAAAATCGCAGCATCGAACGCATCAATGCTGTCGTGGTGTTTCCGCCTGCGTTTACGCTCAGCACCGAACTGCAGCGTCACTGGACCGCCGGACGACCTTCGCTCACGCTGGAGGAAGTTCGCCGCTCAATGACATGGCTGCCTGAATCGAAACTGAGCGGCGGCGGACAATTCTACGCAGTCGGTGCTTCGCAATCGACGAATCTGGCCACTGCGGGCGCTGCCGACACGCCACACAGTAACGCCATTGAACTGGAACACGCCGTGCGGATTGTGGAGGGCAACATCGTTGAAACATCGCGCATTGTGTTGCCTGCCGATCAGCAATTTTGTGAATTCCTGACTCTGCTGACCCCGGCTCGCGCCGCACATGAATTGCGGTGGTCCATGGACGGTGAACCAATTCCGGCACGACGCGAAGACGCGGCTGGCGACCCGCAGGCATGGCGGCGATGGTCGCTGAATCTGGCAGGACGGCAATCAGGAGTCGCAACCGTCATTCGTTGCGAATCCAGACAACCTGCCGGGCAGGACATCGTCGCGACAATTCCGATGCCGGGCACGAACCTTCCGATTGACGGAACGCTGCAACTGTTCTCGTCTGATGAAGGACAACTGACCTCGCCGGGACTGCAGCCGGCTGAATCCGGGAATTCAGCGAACTCAGGTGCCGACGATCAATCGACAGCCTGGAAACTTCCTGCTGTACCGGAAGTCGTGCGGTTGGTGCTGGGACAGAACCCCAGGATTCAGTTTGGCCAGACGATCGACGTGCATATGCTGCACATGATCGATGAACACCGTGGTGGCCTGAATTTGCAGGTTCTCGCCGTCGCCAACGTCAGCCGCAGTGCGGGACAAAACTCCCTGCCACTTGCGCTGCCTGCGGGCGTTCGACCATTAGTTCTGGTGAACGGCCATCGAGTGCAATTGCAGGAAACAGACGGAGGGTTTGCGATCCCGCTGCCTGTGTCTTCTGTGGATTGCCAGGTTCTGTTGACATGGACCGAACCGGCAGAACGACCAGACACCGTCACCGGCAATCGCGAACTCCCTCGACTGTTTCTGCGCGAACTGTCTGTGCCGCAGTGTACACATCATTTACTCGTGAGTCCCCAACTGGAACTCCGTGCCACTGCGACCGAGTTTGCAGCCTCCGATGCGACCGATGTGTTGCACATTCTGGATCGACTGTTGACTGCAACTGAATCACCGCAAGGAAATCTGCGGCCGATTCCGGGCACCAATGCGCCGTCGGAAATTCGCAGTTTTATCTCGCGCTGGCAACTCGCGACGAGTCAGGACTGGCAGCAACGCACACTGATCGACACTGTGCAGTCCGAGTTGCCGATTACCATTCGGGTCACGCAGTTGCGTCGTCGAGTGGCGATTGCCGTCGGCGTGGCGTTGCTGCTGGTGGCAGTTTGCATCGTGCTGCGAGCGACGGTGCTGGAATACCGCCTGGCCTGTGCATTCACTGCGTGCACCCTGCTGGGACTCAGTTTTCTGATGACCGTGTCAATCGCAGAAGCAATCCTCACTGGCACATTCTGGGGACTGCTGATCGGCCTGACCGTCATCACCGTGGCGCGCTGGCAGTGGTTGCAATTGTTCAGCAGACAGACTTTTGTGCGATCGACTTCAGCGGCCATTCTGCTGCCGATCACAATCCATCTGTCCTCCGCACAACAACCCGCAGATTCAGGAGCATCCGTAACCGCTGTTGCTGTTCAGCAAGGCACTGAAATTCTGCCGGATGTGCTGTTGCCGGATACCCCGCTTCCGGACAGCGACGTGGCGTATGTCCGAAAAACTATCCTCGAAAAATGGCAGAAGAAGTTCGCGGCAGAACAGTCCACTTTGCCCGCTGCGGTGGTCACTTCGCTGCACACGGAGATCGTTGCGGAATCTGCCGAATCCGTCGAATTGCTGCTCAGACTGGAAGTCGCTGCCGTGAGCGGAGACGAGCTGTGCTACCTGCGAATTCCATTACAAGGTTCCAGACTTGTGGAATGTACGATCGACGGCCACAAAGTACTGCCCGAACCTGAGGGACCAAACGCCATTCTCATTCCCGTCCCTGCTTCATCACTGCTGCCGACCCGCACGCTGGCAAATTTTTCGGACGATGCACGCGGCAATCCTGACGACGACGTTTCGCAGCACGAAACGCCTGACGATGCACGCGCCAACGACATCGTGACTTCAGCTGCCGTCGATGCGGGACCACTCGCCGCCTTCACGGTGCATCAGATTGAATGTCGCTTGCGGCCCGTCACGACACGTCAGCCTTCCGGTCTGCAATTTCGCCTGCCCGCTCTGCCCTGTCCGATCGCTGAAATCAAAGTCTCCGCACCAGACGGGCTGTTTACCGGCGTCCGCGCGCAGACTCCGGCAGGCGTCGTGCAGTGGAAACCGACTGATGGTGCGATGCGACTTAACAGCCTGGCAATGTCCGAAGGCATCGACATGCGGTTGTTTCAGGCGAGCATTGAAAAAGGCAGTCCACAACTGGCCACAGTCGAGATCCTGACCATCGCCGAAATCGTCTCGGAACAACCGATGCTCTCCTGTTTCTGCCGCTTTTCCCGCTGGAATCCGCTCACCCCTGAAGTACGTTATTATGTGCCTCAGGGCTATCAACTGGTTTCTGTCGACAGTGTCAACGGAGGAGACCTGTTGTGGTCCACGCAGGGTCGTATTGTCACCATTCTGCTGCCGAACGCCATCGGAAACGAGTTTGTCCTTTCGCTGCAACTCAGGTCGATTGCCTCGTCACCACTGCAACATCGCAGAATTCCGATTGCCGAACTGATTCAGTTCGCAGACTGTGTGGTCTCCCCGAATTTATTGTTGGCGGTACGAGTCAATCCCGTGTTCTCTGTGTTGCCTGTGGACGACGATCAGGTTACGACCCTGGCATTCGCCGACGCCCAGCCCGCATGGGGACAATGGCTGCGTCGTTCCGACAGCGTGTTCACCGTCCCCAGCGGAATTTCCGAATGCATCGTCCGCCTCGCTGCTCGCAACAGCCTGAACGAAGTGCGGATCGATCAGAGTTTCAACATCCAGAATCAGCGTATTGACTGGAAGTGTCAGGTCGATATAGACACCTCGGTATTGCCCGTGTTTCGACATCGTCTGACGATCAGTTCCGACATTGAAATCACGGATGTGCAGGTCACTGCCGGTGAAGCGAATCGCCTGGCGACATGGCATCGTCGCGGCGATCGACTGGTCGTGCAGTTGAAGGAAGGAACCACAGGACTGCATATTCTCAGGATTTCCGGACGACAACTTCTGCGTCCGGACGACACGCGAATCTCGCTCCGCAGTCCGCATGTACACGACGCACAGATTCTGGAATCTCGCCTGGAGTTGACCGATCAGGACGGCCTGGGGCTGGCCTTTGAAAAACTGGGGACCGCTGTTCCGAATGAACGCATCGTCAGCAATGATCTGCTTCAGCCCGGCATTCCCGTCAGAATGCAGATCCTCGATGAATCCGATCCCATTGTCCTGCAACGTCTGCGGCCCGTCGAACCATTCGGCTCAATTGCCGTCATGCGATCTGTCGATCAGGCTGCTTTTATGATCCATCTGTCTCAATGGTCCGGCAGCCTTGGCCCGCTGGAAATGACGTTCGCAGACGATACGGAGTTTCTGACAGAGCCTTCTGTGCTCGTCGATGGCCGACAATTCCCTTTGATTCGCGAACGCAATGAATTCATCGCTGGCCAGGAAGTCATTCGGGAACTCTTTGACCAGCCGGATTTCGCAATCGTGTGGAGCATGCCGATTCCGGAATCTCAGCGCGGTGCAACATCCACGACCTTTCCATGGCCAAAGATCTCCGACCGCATTCAATGGACAGAACGACGGCTGATTCCGCTGGACACCGCGCCAGCCACGATCAACTCAGCCGCAGTCAACACGGCGATTCCCGCATGGCTCAAGGATTCCAGCATGCTGGGATTCGGCCAGGATCTGGCCGCGTTGAAAGTACGTATTTTCGAAGAAGCGGTTGAGTTGTCTGGTTCCGGAATGCAATTGATCGTTCCCTTGAATACAGTGGCAGAACTTCCGAAAACCGAACCCGTGCGTGCCTTGTTTGCGGTGTCGGATTCTACACTGTGGTCCAATCCGAATCAGTCCGCAGTTGGTCAGACGACGCTCGTTATTTTCACAACCCGTACGCCCGTACGCTGCTCGCTGATTATCCCGCACGGAACTGTCGTCACTGAACTGGAGACGGCAGAAGCCATCCGCTGGGAAGACGCAGCACGCGAAAAAGTGACCATGGACCTCACGAAATTGGTAACCGTGATCCAGATTCGCTGGATGAGCGAACGTGCGAAAAATGGTTTCGCATCCACGACACTGCAATTTGCCGCTCCATTTCCCGCTGACTGCGAAACGCGCCGCAGCGTGACCGTGGCCAGCTCCGAAGGCGAACGGCCACAGTTTTCAGGAGACGTGCGAAACGTTTCGGTCGGCGAACTGGACTCTGTGTTGCGCGCAGAACTGGCCGCCGGTTTGACTCGCTCGCAGGCAGACGACTCGACGGCAGTCGGTGCGACCGAACCACTCCCCACGTCCGACGAAATGGCAAAGCAGTTGCGTGCCTCACGCACGGAATTCATTCAGGGATTCACCGGCAGGTTGCAGCCGACTGTCGCGATGGCCAGTTGCCGTCCGCTCGATAGTTCACGGATTGAAGTGTTCAGCCGTAAGCGATTGCAGTGGCCAACCGTCGTATCGATTGCCGCCGGATTTCTGGCAATCGCCGGTGCCGCGTTCGGACAAACAATGAGATCCGATGTCACCCCGCCAATAACCCGGATTGCCACGCAATCGTCAGACTTCCCACGATCAGACAGTAAATCGCAAACCAGTGCAGGCGGTCGGCCACCAGCAGGCGAATCAGCCAGCGCAGACACAGCACCCCGACCACAAAACTGATCACCGCGCCCAGCAGCATGGGCTGCCATGCAATATCCACGGCAACCTTGCCGCGCAGGATTTTGATCAGTTCCAGCAGCGTTGCTCCGCCAATCGCGGGGATGGCAATAAAGAACGAGAACCGCGCAGCATCCGGTCGCTTCAATCCGCAGACAAGCCCCGAAGCCACCGTGCTCCCCGCGCGGGAAACGCCGGGGAGAATAGCGATCGCCTGGAAAATCCCGATGACCCACGCCGCCCAGACCGGGATGCGGTCCAGATCCGTCGTTCCTGTCTGCCATTTTTTGGCAATCAGCAAAAATGCGGCCGTCACCAGCAGACAACATCCGGCCGCCATCGTGCTGTCAAACATTGCTTCGATCTGGTCCTTGAACATCAATCCAACCACCGCCACCGGGACCGACGCCATCACGATCATCCCCATGAGACGGGCATTCTTCCGCAGCTCCAGCAGGTCTTTGAAGTAAACCACCGCTATCGACAGCAGCGTTCCAAAATGCAGCGCCACATTCATCGTCATGCCCTTGAGCCATTCGGGCATCGGAGCCGACGACGATTCTCGCAGCAATGCTTCAACGATTACAAGGTGTCCCGAGGAACTGATCGGCAGGAACTCCGCAATCCCCTGCACCACACCCAGCACCGCCGCATACACATAATCCCGTTCCATCGTTCACTTTCATTGACTCAAAACCATCAGCATTACCGATCGGTGCTCAGCCTACGCAGCGGAGTGAGACGAAGCAAGCGATCTTTGGCGAGGGCATTCCCGTTGTCTGAATCTGCAGGGCGAATGCCCTCATATCCGTTCAGCATGCCGAATCGCCGGAGCGACATAGCTGGAATCGACCTCCCGTAAGTTCACGAGTCGATGCCATGGAATTGGCGTTCCACCCGCACCACCAGTGCTGATCGAATCACTCGGCGATCCTTTGCCCGCATCATGCTTTCGGCTTTCCCAATTGGACTCTGAACCACTCATCCGGATTCAGTCAGCTGCCACTCCAAATGGCAACAACACTGATGATCGTGCCGACGACTGCTGCCGCCCACAAACCCATCATTAACGGCTTGCGCACCGGTCTCTTGCCGTAGCGCCGCATGTAAAGCATCGAGCCACCGCAAATACCAGCGATTATTGCGAACCATACGCTTGGCGAGTCCATTTGAAACATCCTGAATAAAGATCGGAATTGACGCTCTGGTTTGGGTTAGATCAGGTCAAGAATCTCACCCGCAAACAGGTCAATGATCACATCGTCGAGGGCTCGGGAAAACCAGTCGGTTCCTGTGCCGCCGGTGAATGTATCGTCGGCCCCGCCGTCGTTCAGCACGTTGATCCTGGCTTTCAATGAGACTCCCGAGATTCCCACACCCGCACGAAGGCTGGCGATCCTCGTTGAATACGGGTCGGCGGAAATCCATGCGGTTCGCAAATCATTCAGATTGCGGAGATTTCCATCGCTCGTCGTTCGCCCGGCAATCAGCAGGTCATCGTCGCTTCCTCCATTCAGCGTATCCACTCCATTGCCGCCGATCAGGATGTCGCGACCGGCAGTGCCCCCAAGATGGTCATTGCCGGAATTGCCAACCAATACATTGTTGAGCGAATTCCCGACCAATATGTCATTGCCAGTACCGCCAATCGCATTTTCAAATGTGGAACCGGAACTCAGTTGCAGCGTGCGATTGGTATGCACTGGCTGGACAGTCGTCTTCTCCAGATACAATGCGACCGCGAAAGCCTGAGCAGAAAAGCTGAGCGTATCCGTTCCGGCATCCCACCATTCCGTCACAAAATCCGCTTCTGCCGCCGTAGCAGCACCGAAGACGTAGTTGTCATTTCCCAGCCCGCCGATTAACCAGTCGTTGCCGCCAGAGCCGGTCAGCGTGTCGTTCCCGCCGTTCCCGGTCAGCGTGTTCGCAAGACTATTCCCCGTCAGTGTGTCGTTACCGGAACCGCCAATTGCTTTTTCAATTGTGATCCCGGAACTGAATTGCAGCGTTCGACGGGCATGCACGGTCTGAACGGTTGTCGTCCCGAGGTTCAAAGCAACGGCGATGGTCTGAGCCGCAAAGTTCAGTGTATCCGTTCCTGCATTCCACCACTCTGTCACATAATCGGCTTCCGCCGCTGTGACGGCACCGAACACATAGTTGTCATCGCCCAGCCCGCCGACTAACCAGTCGTTACCGCCAGCCCCGGTCAGCGTGTCATTCCCGTTGTTTCCGGTCAGCGTGTTCGCAAGATTGTTTCCCGTCAGCGTGTCATTGCCGGAACCGCCCTTCACGTGTTCAAACGTGCCGGAGGATTGAAGATTCAGACTCAGATTCGCATTCACAGTCTGAGTGACCGATGTTGCCAGGTTGATCGCGATCCCTGACGTCGTCGTCGCAAGATCCAGCGTGTCGATCCCTCCGGAAGTTTCGTCCAGGGTGAACAACCCAAGCGGGGCATTTGCACTAAACTGGTACGTGTCATTTCCGGCACCACCTGCCAGTGTTCTCGTTTCAATACTGCTCAACGCAAGTGCGGCACCATTTACTGTAAGACCTGTACTGGTCACCGTGAACGTGTCGGTTCCGCTTGTGCCAGCGATCCGGACTGAATCTGTTCCGCCTAAAGCACTCAGGGTCAGAAGGACATTCATCGGGACCGTCCCCAGACTTGTTACCGGGCCACCGCCACTTGAGAGAGTGACTGCCACAGTGTTGCCCGCCGAGTTGCTCGCGTACGTCAGCACGAACTCATCGTTGCCAACTGTCCCATTGAGCTGCTTGGCGAAACGGATGGTGTTCGTCAGCGGGCTGCTGTTACTGACTCCATCGTTCGTCGTAAACGTTATCGCCCGAGGTGTTGTGTTTGGGGATCTGCTGGTATTTCTGTAGTTGACTGCACGCAATGCGACCTGCCACTGCGCCAGAGTCGCTGTTGCCCCGGCGGAGGTCGTTGTCAGCACGCCGTTGACGTTACTGGTCAGGACGATGTTCCCCATGGTGGCAGCCACGGGAGCAAAACTCAGCACATCCTGCCCTGCTGCGAAGTTGCTGATCCGGACGGTGGCGGTTGCCAGTTGCGCGTGATCGACGTCAGTTACGGTGACCAGCGTATTGATCGTCGTTGCGGCCCCCTGGATCGTGAAATTGATGTTGCCTGAATTCGCCAAAACCGGTGCATCGTTGACGGCAACGACATCAATTGAGTTCAGCCACAGCGGACTCGTACCGCTTGCTCCATCGTTCAAAGTCAGGCCGATCTCCCGGCGAGACCCGCCAGGGGTGTCACCGAGGCATTCGAACTGCAAGCTGCGAAGAAGAACTCGCGTCGCATTCAACGTGGCATTGCCGTTGAGGTCAATACGCAGCGGAGCCGCGCCGATCCCTGAATCCGACCGGGTGCCGATCAACAGGCCACTGAGCAAGACCTGATTGCTGCCGCTAATCGTAATTCCCAGTGCGGGAGAAAGGCTCACGCGGTCATTGCCGGTGCTGTTTGTTGTGACAACAGCCGACAAATAGCCGCCCGCAAAAATCTGGCTATCGATGTCATTCAGAACCATGTCATCGGCGAACAGTACTCCCATTCCCTGCTCATTGTAGGTGAAGGGATTCGCAGGCCCCGAAAGAGTGGGAGCATCATTCACATCGGCAATAGCGACGGTCACCGTTCCGAGCGTCGAGATACCATTCGATGTGACACGGACGGTCAGTGAATAAGAAGATTGAGACTCAAAATCCAGTGAGGCCGCTGTCGTGATTTGTCCGGAAACGGAATCGATTGCAAACCCTGGCAATCCCACAAGTTCGTACGTAATTGTACTTCCGACAGTCGCGTCGGAAGCCAGCACCGTCCCCACGACCGCACCCGCCGACAGATTCTCATTGACAATGAATTCCTGGCCCGGCGTTACCATGGGCGGGAGATCGATGTCGAAGATTCGGGACTGTACGCTGTCGTAGCTCGGGTTGTCGAAGCCGCCGTTTGTCCACAGAACGAAAAGCTGTCCGTGACTGTCAAGGTTTACACTGCTGACGCTCTGAGAATAATCCGTACCGTTGGGGACGGCGAATTCCGGGCCAACCTTCGTACCCTCAGGATTAAACACCTGAGAATAAACACCGTTGTCACTATGTGTGGTGGCGTCCTGCGTCGTATTGTTCCAGGCGATGACCATCCAGCCTGAGTCATTCAACGTGATCTGTGGCGAGTAGAATGAACCTCCACCGAATGTATTCGCCTTCAACGGCGAGCCGACCGGTATCCCTTGCGGGCTGAATTTCTGGACTGAGATTCCGTTAGAAGAAGTTGTACCATTCACGGACCACGCCACATAGAACTCACCGTTTGGCCGCGCGGCGGATTCAATCGCAACATCCGCCTGAGCATAGTCGGCCACGACAATCTCGTCGCCGTTTTGAACGCCATACTGCAGGATGCGTCGGGCCATCGTTTTGTTTTGATCAAAATCGCTCCAGGCAATCACTCCTTCTCCGTTAGCGTTTAGCGCCACGGTGGGGTATTTCTGCATGCTGTTGGTGTAGCTGTTCACGCGCCATGGAGCACGGGTAACAACTCCGTTTCGTGCAACCGACAGCGCCCAAATATCTTCCTCGAAGTAACCACCCTGATTGTAGACGACCAGCAGATTTCCCAGGCTGTCGCAGGCTGCTTCGAGATAATCGTTCTGAGCCGAGAGCCCCGTGGCAATTGTGATGGCAGCCGCCTGCGGCAGCCCGTTTGCGGTGTACCAGCGGAACTTAATCGTCGAGCCGGTATTCCAAATGACGGCAAAACTTCCGTCAGCCAATACGACAAAGTCAGTCGATACAGCGTTGTTTTCGGCAACGTCGTTGGTCTGCAGCAGTGTGCCATCCGCACTCAGCAGTCGCACGTAGAAATTTGTTGTCACAGTTCCTGAATTGTTCTGCCGCCGCGAGTTCAATACCCGGTATTTGCCGCTCGCGTCCTGCAGCGAGCGGACTGCAAACTCATCTGAATTCGCCGGCGTGAGCTGGACCTGACTGGCACGCGGAATCGCCACGGGGTCAATACGCGGAGCCGCAACGACAGTGACTGAGGCCGATTTGGGCAGGCTCAGGTGACTGTCACTGAAAGAATACCGCCGTGCCTGGGCAAAAAAAACATGGCTGCCGACCGTGAGTCCGGCGACATAGCCAGTCCAGGTCCAGTTCGCTCCATCCGGAGTTGCATCCCCCATCAATTGATCGACGCTGCTTTCAAAGATGCCGTTTCCATCCGTATCGCTCCACAATCGAACATCGTGGATTGCTCCCCGGTCGGTCACCACGTCTCGAACGGTGATCAGCAGCAGGTCGGTACCGTCGTCTTTGAGGGTGGTCGGTGACACGTCGAGAGATCTAATTCGAGGAATACCACTCGTGACATGCACGAGAAATGACAGGTCTCTGGAGTCGAATGAACTCACCCCTGCTCTAATTCTGACAATATGGTCGCCCGCACTGTTGGCAGGCGGCTCCCAGGAGAATCTTCCCGTTTGCACCTGTATGTATCCCGCATTTCCAAGCACTTCATAGTACGGGAATCCGCCTTCCGGATCTGTCGCTGTTATCGTTAGTTCCAGCCGTTGACCTTCTATGACGTTGAAGGGGCCAATATTTGGCGAATTAAACACAACCGGCAGGTCTGGGGGTCGCAACGGGCGATTAATGCTCGGGCCAGTTCGTGCAGACGTAATAATAGCGTCGAATTTGCTGGCAAACACGCTCCACGGCAGTCGGATCAGGCCATCATTCGAACCGTCCACGCCTTTGGCATATTTCGCATACTCCGCTGTATTCATGGACCCGTTTTGATCTGCATCAAAGAATGTCCATGATGTATCGTGGCCCCAGGGATTGCGCACCGATACAAATGTTTTCGAAAGATCATTCGATGAAGGCAGGTCGATGCCGATCACTGTGTAAGCATGATTACCTACGAGACCATACGTTCCATCAATGAAAAATGCGGCACTGTCCAGCGCGCCTGCAACAGTCGCCTTTCCTGCCAGCAGTGCGGTTCTGATCTGCTGGGCACTCGCAAGCGAGGCGCTTATCGTTGTTTCTGTGGCAGCAGAGCCCAGCAGAGATTCCATGGCGAACTTAAGAGTGGTGTAGTCTCGGCCTAACGAACTGGCAAGGTCGAGATAGGCACGTTGATAGATCACTGTCCAGTATTCTCGCCTATCGCCCGGTTTCAGGTCGGTGATTTGAATCGTTTTATCAAACCCCACCGTTCGTGGAGAGATGGAAAACTGGCCGGATGCATTCCTAACGTACATCCTGACTCCATACGTTGTTGTGCTGCCATTCTGCGAAAGAACGGAGATCCCGCCTTCAAGGTCAAAGTTTGTGAGAGCGGCTGCTGAGAGCACACTGGCAAACGCGCAGGTATTCAGCTGCCCCTGTCGGACGTCATCAAAGAACATCCCGCGGGAATCGCCGTTACCCTGACTGGTTAAATAGGTTCCCGCGACTTCAACGGGAATATCTGCCTCATCGCCTTCTTCGTCGACCTCAAACGAATCGTTGTTGGATGAGGGATCCGAGGCCCCCGGGCCGTCCCCGATTTGTTTGACCGAGGACACGGACGGCACAGCCGCCGACAAGAGAATCCTGGATTCCAGTACTTCAGAGAGTCCGGTTTCCGCAGCCCGCATCGACCGGATTCGCGCTGAACTTCTGCCACGATGTCGCGGGCCACTCTGAAGCAGCTCAACGACCCACTGATACATTGATTTTTCTAGCATCACACGGTTCCAAAAAAGGGACACGAAGAATTTAATGCACACGGGACTTCAATTTGGACTGCGCCATTGTGCTTGATTTTCGGGTTCCGCTTATCAGCCGGAACGCATTAGCGTCCGGTTCTAACCGTGGGCTAACGCCCGGCGGCTGATGAGCTCAACCCCATGTCGATGCTTTGACAGAGCACTAGTAGCTGTTTCAAAAGGAACCCGAAGCGTCAGCGAGGGACGATTCGCTGCTGCGAATGGGTCGCTTCACGCCATCGAGCTTTGTTCAATTCAACCGACGATCACTTGTCAGCATCACTCAGGATCGCCTCAGCTTCCTTCCGCAAGAGCTCGATCGTCAGCTTTCGATTCCAGGGGATTGAATCGGCCAGTTCCTTATCCGCCAATTCGTGGGCGGTCTTCAACTGCATGCGTGCCGCATCGGCATTGCCGAGGTGATGTTCGGTCATGGCCAAGAAGTAGTGCGTGTAGGTCTTCATTGTGTTTTTGTGACCAGGAATGTTGATGGTCCAGGTCCCTTCAAGGTATGGCTTCGCTTCGGCATACAGCCCGGCCCGCATCAGGATGGCTCCCAGACCATTCAGGAATTGTGGATTCGTTGGATCGGCCTCAACTGCAGCCCGGCCAAGGGCAATGGCGTCGGTGTAATCATCGACGCCATTCGGAGCGAGAGCACAGGTCCAGGCGGCAAAGTGCTTTGCGATCGGCCTGTCAGCGGCCGTCTTGGTACTCAGCACCATGTGGCAACTTGCCTTGTAGCCCTCCAATTCGTCGAGCTTCAGTGACAACAGGGCTGCCTGGTAATACTGGTCGTATTGGCCGCCCTCGTTCGAAACGACAGAATTCAAATCCTGTTTCGCCTTTTCCAATTCGCCCAATCCTGCCAGAAGCTGTGCCCGTGCGATGAGCGATGCCGGTGACTGGTTGTTGAGTTCCACACAGTGATCGGCCAGCTTAATCATTCCCTCACGGAATTTCAGGTCAGGACAGGCAGCAATGTCGGCCGCTGGAATCCATGTCAGGTTGCTGAGGTCGTCAGACTTCAGCTCAACCGCTTTCTGGAGATGAGCAAGCGCTTCATCGAAACGAGCCAACCGAAAACTGCAGGCCGCCCGTCTCTTGTAGCGGCGTTCCAATACGTTGAGGTCCGTCGGGTGTTGTTCTGCGAGATGATTGAGAAGTGTCAGCGCTTCGTCATGGCGTTTCAGCGTCACCAAAGTTCCCTCAAGGGCCATCTGCATTCGAAGCAGGTCGGAACGATAGATGGCAAACGTGGGGAATTCGCTCGTCAGCCGTTCCAGGATGGCGATCGCCTCCTGCTCGCTCTGCATTGCCTCCTCCAGGTTTCCGACTTGATGCAGGTAACCCGCAAAACTGCCAAGCTCAAAGGCCTGTTGATGTCGAACAGATCTTACAGGATCTTGTTCTGCATTGTTTCTGGCTATACTCATCGCCTGCCTCCACAGGGCGATTTGTAACTCGGGGTTGTTTTGTTTGTTCGCCAGTGCGATCAGGAAATACGCCCCCGCTGTGGAGAGATACCCGTCGCGCCGAAGATTCTCGATATGAGCTTCCGAAATCAGACCACTCAGTTGCAGATCTTCACCCACCTGGACGCCCAGCAATTCACACGCTCGCTGCAAATGGCTCCTCGCGTGCGACACATTCCCGGCCTGTTCTTCGAAATAACCAAGGGCTCGCAACACATTGCTGAGTTGCCCTGAAAGATTCTTGTTATCCGGTGCTTTCTGAATTTCGTTTTCGATCAGTGGCACAGCAATCCGGAGTTCACGAATGGCGTCGTCCAGCCGCCCGCACTTATGCAAAAGAAAGCCGTAGCCGTAGCGAGTATTCCATTGTAATGATCGATAGGCAGGCCCGCATGCCACGCATTTTGCCACCAGCTCATCGGCGTTCGCGACGGCGTTTTGATACGCATTCAGAGCATCGGCCGGTCGCTCCATGGACGTGTAATCCATCGCCAGGGCAAAAAGCACCTGGGCTCGTAAATAGAGGGCCTGTTCATCCGCCGACCGCGATTCCAGAAGTTTGTCGAGCGCGCCGTCCGCCGCTTCAAGCAACTGAACTCGATACTGCTCCATGCTGGGTTGCTCGCTGAGGTTCCACTCGGTGATCTTTCCCACGATCTGCTGAACGATGTCGAACGACTGCCTGTAATGCTCCTCCGCCAGTTGTCGTTCCACTTCAGCCTGTTGCTGCGATGTTTCCGCAGCCTGCTTTGACGCCAGTGCTTCCGTCGCGCGGGATTCGGCGAGTGTGAAATTGTGGCTCGCGTCCTGGAGTGCTTCCTGCGTCTCTTGTCGCGAGTTGGACAACGTGTTATTGGCAATGCTAAGCCCGACGACGCCCATCAACAGTCCCGTGACGATCATGCCGCTGAATCCAACGGTCACTTTGTTTCGCCGGACCAGTTTCCCAATTCGATAATGCACTGTCGGCGGGCATGCCAGCACGGGCTCATCATTCAGATACCGCTCTACATCGGCCGCAAACGCACTGGCGGATTCGTAGCGGCGATTTCGTTCTTTTTCCAGCGCCTTCATCACGATCCAGTCCAGTTCGCCCTGCAGTTCCAGCTGCGAATGCTTCGGGGCGCGGGATTGAGGACTGCCGGATGTAGCGAAGGCAGCGGCCTTGAGCGTGCTGAAACGCTGACTGGGTCTGGGAGGCTCTGTCTCGCGGATCATGCGGCGGACTTCGTCGATTCCGATGTTTCGCATCGACTCGCGATCGAACGGTGTCGTGCCCGTCAGCAATTCGTACAACAGCACGCCCAGCGAATAGACGTCGCTGCGCGTGTCGATGTCCAGGCCACTGACTTCGGCCTG
>JAYSPO010000300.1:0-2972 GCA_043722015.1 Candidatus Kuenenia sp.
GCAACCGAAAATAGAGTGCAACTGCTTGGCGAGAAATCTGACGCCGTAGAGAACCTGACCAACACAGAGGCGCAGTCACTGAACATGGAAGCTGAGCTAAAAGAACAGGAACAACAGCTTCAGGGGCTGGAACGGGAAAACACTCGTCTTCAGCAGGCCATGCAGACAGCATTGACGTTGTCGAGCCGTACTGCGCGCGTTCCACGAGTCCGGGAAACACAAAAGACGGGAATTGTCTATATGCTGCACGAAGGTCGTCTGCATCGAGTGACCACTCCTGCCGGGCAAATCGACGAAGAAGACTGCACGCAACGGGAAGAGGAAGGAACCGTCCGCCTCGTCCCTCGTCCACAATCAGGTCTTAAAATTACAGGCCCCGACGCAGACATTGACGTAAAGTTTCAGGGGATTGACCAGGGGCGGCAGTTCGTACGGCTCTTTGTCTCCCAAAACTCATTTGCTCAGTTCATCCCGGTCAAGGATGTATTGATTAGCCTGAGTCTTGAATATGAGGTCATTCTGTTTGAACAGAATCGAGCCGAATTATTCTTGTCCTCGCAACAAAGCAAGTCGTTCGTGCAGTAGAGCGGTTCGCCGGTTCATTCAAACAGGTGGACTTTGTGTCGCTGGCGAAGCCCGTGTTACGTCGTTCAGGGTGCCACGTCTAAAAACGATTCCAGAAAATACACGCGCAGGGTATCACCGTTGTCACTGCCTGGCGTTTCCACTTGGCCCGACAATTGACAGCGAACCTGAAACTGCCCTTGGTGTGCCGCCTCCAGAAACTCCTGAACGCGAGTGGAAATCTTCCCGTAATCCTGCAAAAGTGACTCAATCTGCTTTTCCACGCTCTCAGTTGCCGCATTCATCAGCGAAGTGAACTTCGTAACCGCCGGTTCGTACTGAATCGCGCTGTCAAGAGCATCCTGTGCCGCATCTGCATCTTTTTTGGGACCTTTTATGGCCTTTATTTGAGCAGCCTTTAGGGCCTTTTCCAGATCCGGGATCACGCTGCGAACAACTTTCTTGGCAGCGTTTGCTCGGTCCTTAAACGTCGAATCAAATGAATCTTTTCCCGGAAGCTTCGTCAGTGGTTGTGTGTGCCAAAGCGATGGGTCGGTTCGCATAGGACTGGCCATAGCCTTCATTTCCTCCATGGCCGTGTCGAAATGTTTTTGCATAACAGGCCATCTTGTCTTGTCATCATTTTCTGCGTCGATGGCCCCGACAAGTGTCATAAACTCGGCTGGGTCTTTCGCAAGACCGGTCAACTGTTCGAGCAGATGTGGGCTTGGAAGAGTGTCGAGCAAATCTTGCTTGGGAAGCGGGACAGTGATGGACGTAATTGGGCGCAGTTTCAATCCTTTTTCCACAGAGTAACTCAAACGCATTTTCACAGTCCCAAATCCCAATGGACTGTCATCAACGGCTGGAGGCACATCGACAAATTTGAGCGGAAGCGCAAGATGGAAGTAACGTGTGGTCGTCCCCGGTGTATTTTTTGCATCCGGGTCTTCGTCTCCGTCGGCAGCGATATGAGTGGTGAGTTTCTGCGGCTCTTGACCGGCTTGTGTGACCTCCAGATCGAAGCTCATTTGAGACGCCTGATTCAAGGCAACTCCTGTGAATTCGTCACTTTTGGGGAATGTAAAGTCGTTCGACGCCATCAGCGTCTGCCAAGTCGGCATAGTGGCCGGGAAAACGGCTTTACTTTGCAGAAGCACCGCGCTTCGATCGCCAACACGAATCTGAAGTGGCCACCACCGCAACAGTTCCGATGCTCCGGGTTCCCTGTTGCTCGAAGGCAGCCACTGGAAATGAACGAGGTGATCGGGGGAACGTTCTGCGTCACCGGCCGAATCAATCCGTTCAACCATGTACTCCGCCAATTCGATCTCGTTCGCCTTAGCAATCCACTTATTGGGATCTTCAGGCGACTGAATCAGCACCAGCTTATTCGGGCTGCCAGCATTCAGGTGTTCCGCGCCTTTGAATAACGCCAGTTCAACGATCTGATCTTTGACACTCAGTGGCAGTGGTTCAGGTTCGATGTCTTCGCCTGCTTTGGGAAGTTCAAACAACCATTGGCCATGTGAATCACGTCGAGTTTCATCGTTGCCTATGAAAACAAAGGGGCCTTTCTTTTCCCACTCGTCGTCGGATAACTTCTTGGCAGCTGCCACCTTCGCTTCCGCCTCTTTCCTGGCGGCTTCATCAGCGGCTGCTTTTTCCGCCGCAGCCATGTCCGCTTCTCGTTTCTGTTTTTCAGCCTCTTCGGCGGCTAACTGCTCGGTACGTTGTTTTTCCTCAGCCTCTTTTCGTACTCTTGCGGCTTGCTCTTCGATTGCTTTGCTTTCTTCGATCGACTGCTGACCATCAGCAGGTACAGCGTTCGACACAATCTCACTAAACTTGTCCGGCTTTCCTTCCTTTCCGAAAAACATGACGGTCGTTGCCAGCGCTCCTGCCACTGTGATAAAGAGAAGTAACGCAGCGACCAGCATCACGATCGATCTGGGAGTACCATTGATAGTTCGAGGCAACGCTTCCTGCTCCAGTGAAGCTGCCGGGAATTTCACTGCGGGAGGCTTTGCTGTCTCGTGTCCTTCACGTTGGATACCGAGGTTTGCACCACCGGCGTTCGGCAGTGTCACCTTTCGATTGCATCCTAACTTTGGGCACATGACGATCTTACCCAGGGAACTGTCTTCAACACGAAATGCTGTATGACAGGATGGGCATCGAAAAGTAACGGTCATCTGCGACTCCGACGGTGACAACGCACCGGGAATTGACTGAAGAATACGATGAGTCCCGACGGGACGGCATGTTGTAGCCACGGGCGCGAGCCCGTGGACCGGATATCAAGAATTACGGTGAGTCCCGAAGGGACGACAGGAACCCTGCGGTGCAGACACATGTCGTCCCTTTGGGACTGAAAAACGTTATCGAGGAATCATCCACGGGCTCGC
>JAYSPO010000301.1:0-4658 GCA_043722015.1 Candidatus Kuenenia sp.
GCGGCCTCAGGATGAGGACAATTGCGGATCATGGCCACACTGTTGGGCAAACAGATTGTCTGACCGGTCTCAAGTCGCACGGGAAACATTGTGACGGGCTTGTCGGCATCGATCGCCGCGAACGCATCATCCGTATCGGTGAACCCGAAATCGCAGGCCCCTTCGGCCACCAGATCCTTGACGGCTCCGTTGCCGCGCACTTCCCGGATGCCACGGTCACGCAACGATTTATGCCAGGCTTTCAATCCGTCGAGTCCCAACCGATCACACAGCACCGCGTAATGAGACAGCGTTGTGCCAAACAGCGGCACGGCTATCGCAACGTTTGACAGCGAATCGGCTTTGAGTGCTGCGGCGATGTCATTTTCGGTCGCCTGCATTCTGTCGGTGTTCACAATATACACCCGCAGCCGGGCCGCGAAACCGGCCCATTGGTGATCCGGATCTTTGAATTGTTCCGGGATGCGTGCAAACACTGCCGGATCAAGTGCGGCTAGTAGTCCCTCCTGTTTCAACCGAATCGTGCCGAGCGTCTGGTTATTCCAGAAGACGTCGCAGCGAGGTTGAGCCCTCTCCGTGATGAGCAGGTTCGTCAGACCCAGCGACTTGTTGGTTTCTTCGTCATACCGCACCTGGACCGTGATGCCGGTTTTCGCTTCGAACTGTCGAATGATCGAATCAGCAAAGACCGAATCATGCGCACAGTACAACACCAGCGTGTTATCCGGCGGAGCATTGCGGCTCAGCAGCCACGGCACAATGATCGCAATCCCGAGCACGACGACCATCGCCAAAGTGATCTTATTTGCGGTGGACGATGGCATTATTCGCTGGAACCGCCACCGCCGATGCGATCCGGCCCGGTGCCCGCGCTCTTTTCGTAACCGTTGTTTGTCTTGACGTACTTGGTAAAGCCTTTTTCCGTGAGCTTCTTGTCGCTGAGCAGGTTCTTTGCTTTCAACGGCGACCAGGTTCCGGCCACGAATGGCGCACAGAGAAGTCTGCGCACAGGCTCCCCGGTTTTCGGATGATGCGTCAGGGGCGGATCTTTGATGCTCTGCTCCACTTCAAACGTTTCACCCACGTCTTCGTCATCGTCAGAAAGGATGACACCGTAAACATAAGTCGGCATAGATTGTAATCCGAAGGTGCTGGATTGAGGGTTTTGAATCAGAGTCAAACCTGCATACAAACTCCTGAAAACCCGCGAGGAAGGAGTGTACTGCATTTTACCAGGCCTTGGAGCTGAAGAAAGGGACTTGGCAATTTTCCGAGGAAGCCACCAGTTTGGCAGGCAAATGCCCCTAAGAGTCCGTAAGATAATACCCAGATAATACGACACCGACTGCCTGTCAGGGGGATTCCTTCAGATGCCGCGCGCTGCAAAACCTGATCGCAAACAGATTTATCAGGCAGTCCTGTCGCGACTGTGTGAACGTCCTGAATTCGCGATGGAAGAAATTCGTGAATCGCACGGCGACGAGTATATTCAGGTCACGCGTTTAATCGTGACCACGCTTGTCAGGCAAGGGAATCTGCAGCAGCTCGAAACAGACGGCGGAAAACGATTCCGGTGGAAGGACGATCCCCAAAAATTTGAAGTCGATCCCTGGGTCAACTCACAGGTGCATGGAACGCAGATCACGGAGGCACCTGCAAGTGAGCGGCCACGTGAACGCCTGTTGCAGCATGGGGCGGCACAGCTGAAGTTGTCCGAACTGCTGGCGATCCTCATTCGCACGGGCCGTGTTGGCGAATCCGCCTTGCAGGCGGGTGAGCGGATCGCGACGCGACTGGGCAATCGGCTGGATACCCTGCCGGGTCTGGGGAGAAAGGAACTTAAAGAATTCAGCATCGCCGTGAACGAGCCGGCGTTTTGCCAGATCATGGCCGGAATTGAACTTGGGCGGCGCGTCGCGGCAGCGATGGACAATGGTTTCAAGGAACGGATCCGCATCACCAGTCCAGCCACTGCCATCCGATTTTGCCTGGAACATTTCGGCCGTCTCGCGAAAGAAGCGAAACAGGAAGAATTTCACATGGTGACGCTGGACACCAAGAATCAGCCAATCGCCTCCCATCAGATCACGGTCGGAACACTGCGAAACAGTCTTGTTCATCCTCGCGAAGTTTTTCGACCAGCCATCCGTGATGCGGCGAACTGCATTCTGGTGGTTCACAACCATCCGTCCGGTGATCCAACGCCCAGCGATCAGGACATCAGCGTGACCGAACGCCTGGAATCCGTCGCCGAAATCATCGGCATCCCGCTCATCGATCACATCGTCGTGGCGGGCGAGAAAGCGTTGAGCATTCAGGAATGGCGATCAGGGAACCGCTGGTGATTCCGGCGATGATTTTGCTGAGTCCAGGTTATCGAAATAACTCTTGATGCCATCAACGTATCCGGGTGGAATCTGTTCGTTTTCGATCGCGGCCTGCACACCCGATTTGATTTCGCTGACGGTGCTTTCGTACTTCTTCAATTCTTCCGGATCGAAGTCTTTCTCAGTCGCGGCTTCTTTGGTCTTGATCGACAACAGGACTTT
Organism: Candidatus Kuenenia sp.; assembly: GCA_043722015.1. Taxonomy (GTDB): domain Bacteria; phylum Planctomycetota; class Planctomycetia; order Planctomycetales; family Planctomycetaceae; genus SXXK01. The sequence goes on from JAYSPO010000301.1 coordinate 2,550, forward strand.
TCCGGCCTGAATCTGCGTTTTGGTTTTTTCGTCCTTGTAGCCTTCGGGATCGCTGTCGTCTTCATCCTGCATGGCGCCCGGCGTATCGCGTTCCGCCTGGCCACCCTTCCCCATACCGGCGTATTTTTTGGCGTATTCTGCCAGCGACTGGCAGCCTTCGCATTGTTCACCGTCCAACTGGCCTTCGCTATTCAGTTCTTCCGCCTTCTTCAACGTCGCCAGTGCTTCTTCCAACTGCTTCATTTCTTTGGCAGATCGAGCCAGCTCCTGAAGTTCAGTTTTTGACAATTCCAGGGACTCACGCAGGGCTTCAGCGGCCTCCTGCGCCATCTGCATTTCTTCCTCGCTGGTGGCTTCTCCGTTCTGCTTTTTGGCGGCGAGTGCTTCCAGAGCTTTCAGCGCCTGATTGAGGGCGTTTTCAAGTTCAGGGGAACTTGCTTTCTCCGACGAGAATTTTTTCAGGTCCTGCAACTGGCGTCGCAACTGTGAGGCCAGTTTCTGGCGATCTTCAGGTGTCTTCGCTTCCAGCATGGCTTCCATGGTTTCTTTGGCCTGGTCCAACTGCTGTTGCAGCATGTCGCTGTTGCCCTGCTGCAGCTGTTTGAGCCATTCGTTCATCTTCTGCGTTCGCTGTCCACCGAATTGCTGGTCTGAGATGGACTGGCTGAGCATTTCACGAAGTTCTTCACTGGACACATTTTTCCACATGTCATTCAGTGAGCCGCGATGATCCTGCAGAACTTTGGAATTCGGTTTCTTCTCCAACGGTCGCATCTGCCGCAGCGACGCCATGAGTTCTTTCATTTGTTCGTTGAGCTTGTCATCGCGTTCCTGGGCGGTCTTCACTTCCTGCGAGAGCTTCTCTTCGCGAGTCTTGACAGCCTTACGAACGAGTTCGATATCTTTTTTGGCTTTCTCAACCTTCGTGGCTGCTTCGACGTTGCCAAATGGATCAAGCGTGGGCAGCAGCCAAACGAGAAGTGCCAGGATGCAGAGCACACCGGCCTGCATACCAATCGGACGTTCGACCTTATATGGGACCACGTTCGCAGGCACGATGCGAGTCGCAACTCTTGCGGCGGATTGTTCGACCAGCGGCTGATACTCACCAGCAGACGACGACAATGTGGCCAGCGTCAGAAACAGATCGTCAGTCTTTGCATGTTGATCGACAGCGCGGGCTGCTGCTGTTTTCTCCACACGACGATAAAACAACCAGGCAGCACCGGCAGCCACGGCGGGAAACACCAACAGCCATGCCAGCGGTTGTCGATTTTCCGGCAGCAGTCCCAGCAATCTGACGGCCAGCACGGTAGCACAGGCCAGGACGAATCCGCCCAGTGTCCACCAATGTAACGCCCGAGCGAAACTAGCCGCGCGAAGTCGGTTTTGAACCTGATTCAGTAAGGTGACAGAAACGGGCTGATTCGACATTTCACACTCCTGCAACACTTGAACAGTTTGCTTTTTAGGGCAGGCGGTTGGCATTGGCTCATTGAACCGCGTGCCCAGCGGGCCGCGATTGTTCTATTTGAAATTTCATATTTGAAATTTGAAATACGAAGCGCGGGGCGTTGAAAAAGGTGTCTGAGACACCTTTCTCATCCAATTCGACCGATACAGTCTACTTTTGTATCGACTACTGATCAATCAGATCTTCCAAATCGCCAGGTTTGTCTGCATTTTTGTAAATTTTGGCTGGGAGTTCGCTGAACGGAGTGCGTCGTCAGGACCAGGAATCTGGATTAAGTCTGTAGGCCGGACCAAGCGCAGCGCCGTTCCGGCAATGGCCAGACATCTGCCGGAACGGCGCTGCGCCTGGTCCGGCCTACCACTTTGGCATCGCGTCAAATGACTGCATGATTCCCGGAAAACCCGATTGATGCTCCATCTTGCTCACAACAACGCCACCAGAGCCAAAATCATATTAAAGCCGTTGAACAGGAAATGTACCAGCATCACGGTCACGTAACTGCGTCGTCGCAGATAGGTGTATCCGAGCGCGAGAGCCAATGGGATCAGAGCGATGGAATCCGGGAATCCGTGAGCAAACGAAAACAGGATCGAGGACGCGATCAGTGCCAGCATCGGCTTTCCAAGCTGGGCGAT
>JAYSPO010000302.1:0-7091 GCA_043722015.1 Candidatus Kuenenia sp.
CCGAAAAGGGGTCTGACCCTTTGGCTTGCCGGAGAGGGTCAGACCCCTTTTCGGATAGCCTCTCAGTGTCGCGGACATTACGGACTGATGTTATTTTTCTTACGACGTCGCCAGTTTTCACACTGCCTGGATCGTTCCTGTGAGTGAAGCCCGATATCTTAACAAAAGCGGTCCGTCGGCACGCAGGAAACGAACAAGGCGGACACTGTGTTTTCGTATACTCTTCATGCTTGGGGCTGGAGTGGGACTTTTGGCAACCGGACTCTGGGCCTTGGTCTGGTGGGAAGAACGGCCACTCCGAGTCGCATCGAATCTGCTGGAGGAAGACCATGCTGCAGAGGCGATTCGGGAGCTCGATCAGTTCCTTAAGTATCACCCCGATCATGGTCCGGCCACAGCTCTGAAGGCCAGAGTACTTGTTCAGCTGGGTCGTCCTGCGGACGCTTGTCGGCTGTTCGATCTCGTGGGCGCTGCGAGCGAGGAAGAAATGCGTGCCTGTTCCAATGCCAATTTGATGCTTGAACGGTGGCTTCAGGCGATTCCACTGCTGGAATATCTGCATACAAAGAATCCAGATAATGCGGACTTGCTCCATGAGCTCAGTTCATGCCGGGCAAAATTGGGGCTTTATGATGCGGCCATTGACGCCGCTCAAAAATTTGCGGCACTGCCGGACTGTAAGGCGCGTGGCTATACGTTAATCGGACTGCTGGAGAGCGAAAGAGGAAATCATCGGAAGGCCTGCGATGCATGGCGTCAGGTGCTGGAAGTCAATCCGGAGGCGGAAGACCTCCAGGTTGCGGCGGACGAATTTAAAATGGAATACGGATCCGAATTATTGAAAGCCGGTGACCCCGCAGCCGCCCTGGAGCAACTCCGAGCGAGTGTCAAAATCAGGCCCTCGGCCAGATCGCTGGCACTCCTCGGGAAAGCCAGTTATCAGGGGGGAAAGGTCAGCGAGGCCGAAGATGCGTGGCTTCAGGCTGTCGCGCTGGACGAAAATGACGAAGAATCGCGTCAGGGTCTTGCTGAATTAGCGATGAAAAAATCCGAGTATCGGACAGGACTGGATTGGCTGCAACCGCTGGCTGAATCTTCAGATCTTTCAAGCGCAACTGCCTTCCTGTTGCAGCGTTTGTATACATTGACCGGAGATCAGGAATCAGGCCGCCAGTGGCAGTCGCGAGCGACAGAAATTCGAAAGCGCGAGGAGCTGGAGAATACGGTTGACCAGATTCTGATTGACAGCCCATCCTCAAATTGGGGGCAGGTTTTGCAAGCCTACAGACTTGCGAAACAGGCGAATTGGGAGCAGGCAGCACTGCTGCTGAATCCGATTGTCGGGACCGAATCACACCCATTCATAGAAAAGCTGGCTGCCGCAATTCACGCGCAGGGCACGTTGCCAGACCTGAATCTTCTTCCCATAGAACTCTTTCATTAGACTGCGGTGCCACTGCTCGAGTATCGGTGACGACATGATCGTGGCTGTTCCGGTGATGATAAATCTCATGAAGATCACTCTTTTGCTTTCCTTGACTGCGGTCATGCTGCTGCTGATCTGGTTGACCGCCCCAACTGCCAGTGAGTACACCGTGAGGCCGTTGACCGAGCTTTCCACAGTCCGGCAGATTGCTCCGGACGAGTGGATTGGCATCGTTACCTCAGGAGAAAACAGCGAGGCGGGTACGGTCCTTCTTCCTCGAAGAGCGCCGGGGCCTGTATTCGAATCGGGCATACTCCCCGCATCACGGGGGCTTCTGACGCCGGATGTCTGCGGCAAATGTCATCGCGAAAAATACACGGGATTTCTCCTGACATCGCATGCCCGAACATCAATGGAACCGCGCAGCGACACAATTCTTGGAAGCTTTGAGTCAGGTCGAAACACGCTGAAGACCAGAGATCCCAGGCTCTGGTTTACCATGACGAAAGATCAGGCCTCATTCTATCAGGAACTAACGGTTGAAAAAGATCAGGTCAGATATGAGTATCGCCGCTCGATCGATCTGGTCATTGGCTCCGGGAATCATGGGCAGGGTTATCTCTCCTGGGAAGGAGATCACCTTTACCAGATGCACGTGAGCTATTTGAAGGAAATGGACCAGTGGGTCAACAGTCCGGGGCTGTATATCGACGGAACTGCCGACTTTGCCAGACCAGTGCCCGGACGATGTCTGGATTGCCATGCCACCTGGTTTGCCGAAGACGTAAAATCCATCAATCGATTTGATCGGAGTAACTACCTTCTTGGAGTGACGTGCGTTCGCTGCCATGGCCCGGGTCACGAACACGCAGCCTACCATCTCGAATTCCCGGACGCAGACGTTGGAAAACACATCGTCAATCCTTCCCGATTATCCAGGGAGCGGATCAACGAATTGTGTGCTCAATGCCACTCCTCAGGCGAACCTCTTGCGCCCGCATTCGCTTATCGCCCGGGGGAGCCATTGGCTGCATATCTGGAATTGGATCTCTCCGCAGATGACTCAGGAAACAAGGATCCCCACAGCGCAAATCAGCTGGCGCGGCTGATGAAGAGCGAGTGCTACAGGCAGACCGGGACGCTCACCTGCATCACCTGTCACAACCCTCACCGCAATCAGCGCGGAGACACTGCGGGATATTCAAAGGGCTGTCATCAATGCCATGCTCCGGAGTCATGCACCGAACGATCAGTCACTGGATCTGCAATTGACGACCGGTGCGTGGAGTGCCACATGCCATCACGACGAGATGCACAGGTCCGGATTGAAATGGCGTCGGGAACGGTGACAGCATTGATTCGTGATCATCTCATTGGAAACTGGCCTCAAGCGTCAGATCACATCCGCAAAAAGATTTCGGCAGCTTCTGGTGAAAAAAGTCGAGCGGTGCCAGGTCGCGTTTCTTCACCCGAGGGCCTGAGATGAACACGCGAACTGCCTGCATCCTCGTGATTGTACTTCATGCCACGCTTGCAGGATGTAGTGACAACACTGCCCAACACAAACCGGAAGCTCTCAAGCGGCAGATGCAAAGTGCCGCAAAAAAAACATCAGAGTTGGTATCAGAGGTGGATGCAGACCGTACCAACGATCGAGGCGACATTCATTTCGTTTCAATGCGGGACGGGTCCGGAATCACGTTTCGGCACACCAGTGGCAATTCACCAGAGAAGGCCTTTCCCGCAGCCAATGGGAGCGGTCTGGCAGCGTTTGATTCAGACATGGATGGACACATTGACCTGTACTTTGGCAACGGAACGGAATTCCCCATCAACAAAAACCGAACAGGCCCCTTCGATCACTTTTATCGAAATCTGGGAGCCTGGAAGTTTCGCGATGCCACGAAGGCCGCCGGATTTCGAAATCCTGATTACACCACGGGCGTTGAGTGCGGGGATTATAATAATGATGGCTTTCCCGACCTGTATCTGACCAGCGTCGGGAAGAACCAGCTGTACTGCAATCTTGGTGACGGCAGTTTTGAAGAAGTTTCAGAGTCGAGTGGCACAGATGATGCCAGTTGGGGAACCAGCGCGGCGTTTCTCGACGTTGATCAGGACGGCTGCCTGGATCTGTATGTGTGTAATTACGGCCAGTGGACTTACGAAAAAAATCGATTCTGCGGCGATCAGGTGCGAGGAATTCGAATGTTCTGCAGTCCGACCATGGTCGCATCAGCACCCGATGTCCTCTACCGAAGTCTGGGTGATGGGACGTTCGAAAATTTCTCGGAGACCGGAGGAATCTCCGTGCGGAACGGACGGGGTCAGGGAGTCCTTGCGGCGGATGTGAATGAAGATCACACGACTGATCTTTACGTGTCGAACGACATCAATCCCAATTTTCTCTTTCTGAATGATGGTCATGGACACTTCGAAGAGGTGGGAGAGTTGTCAGGCGCAGCCTATGACCACCTCGGGCAGGCACAGGCGGGCATGGGTCTGGCAATCGGGGATGTTGATCGGAACGGATGTTTCGACTTGTTCGTTACCAACTACCAGAATGAACATAATGCGTTGTACGAGAACCTTGGGAATGGTGTATTTCTTGAGACAGGAACAACACGAGTGCCTGAAGGCAGCCTTCCATTTGTCGGCTGGGGCACAGCTCTGGAAGACTTTGATCTGGATGGATGGCTCGATCTCATCGTCACGAATGGACACACCGACGATAACCTTGCCGAACTGGGCAAAGAGGGCGTTTACCTGCAGCCACCGGGCGTCTGGAAAAATATTGCAGGACGTCTGAAACTTGTAAGTCAGGGAGCAGGTTCCTATTTTCGCGGACTCCACAACGGACGTGGCCTCGTGATTGCGGACCTTGACAACGATGGTGATTCGGATGTTGTGATCGGACATCAGGACAATTTTCCAGAGTTGTTGCGGAACGATAGTCTGGAATCTCCCGCTGCTCGCATGCTTCAAATCAGACTGATCGACGCAGCGCACAACCGCGATGCCATCGGGGCAATTGTTGAAGGGGTTGGAATCCATCCACCGCTTCGGACGGCCATCCATGGAGGAGGAAGTTATGCCTCCGCTTCCGACAGAAGAGTGCATATCGCAAGCGGCGGTCAGGATCTCACTGCAATTCAAATCACATGGCCGAACGGAACACAGTCAATGGTTGCTGATTTGACGGTCGGATCAGGTTACGCTATCCTGCAGGGTGATAAATCAGATTCCCAGCCGAGAGTTATTCCCGTTGAGAATCCATGACCCCCCTGACCATACCACAAAGGTCTTCTCATGTCCGATCCACAGCCCACTCAGACTTATCCGCCAATCAACATCCCGCAACAGTCGGAATTCAGTCTCTTACGCGTGGTGATATCGGTTCTGGTTATCGGCACGCTGGGAGCAGGATGTTACTTCGTCTGGTCGTTGCTCCTGGAACCTCCGGTTCTTGTTGAATTCTCAGGGCGAGTCATGTTCGAAGGTAAGCCCGTAACAACGGGGGGTGTCGCCACGCTCCGTCTTGATGATGAACTCGACAGCGCAGTGTCAGCACTTGATGCGGAAGGGAAATTCACACTGGAAACAAACGGTGCGCCCGGCGCGTACGTCGGTCGTCATAAAGTCCTCATTTCCAGCATGACTCCCACCATGCCGCCTCGTCCGTTGATTCCTGGCATCTATGGCAGTTTGGCAACAACTCCACTGATGATTAACGTCTCCAAAGATCCTTCCAAGAACTCCGTTGAATTTGTGCTTGAGGGGTCCATGCCTCAAACTGCTCCTCAACTACCTCCAGCGACACCAGCCGCGCCTGGGACACCGACGCCCCCAGGGACACCGACGCCGCCAGGGGCACCCACGCCGCCGGGGACACCAGCACCGACTGAGGCGACAGTACCGACTGAGGCGACAGCACCGACTGGGACACTTGAGACATCAACAGTGCCTGCACCGCCAAGGCCGCTGGAATAATTCCGTTGGCGGCGGGAGCACCAGTCAAAGCCGCTGAATCCAGGCTTGATATAGGCGACAGCCATTTGGAGTGCGGCGACTTGTCGCCGCTTTGCCTTTCCAACACGGCACTTTTGTCAAATGGCGAAGGAAAACAGCGCACATTGCAGTTCAATTTCAGGTGAAGTCGCCAGCACAAACGAACATCCGTCCCAGAGCCGAATTACCTGAAAAAGAAAGCGGCGACGAGTCACCGCACTCCAAAGGTCGCTTGTTTAGGGCCTGGGCACATGTTCACATATCTCCTGCGTTTCGCGTTTTTTTGTGCATTCGTGCTGGCATCTTGTTCGACAATCAGCTACACCTAGCAGTCTAATTCGGGGATATATATCCCCGAAAAAGTTTCCATTTTCAATTCGTTCTCCTTTTTGTGGGGGTCGCAGTATGCGTAAGTTCGATTGGAGGAGGTCGGGGTTCACACTGATAGAGCTATTGGTGGTGATTGCCATCATCGCGATTCTGATTGCTTTGCTGTTGCCAGCTGTTCAGCAGGCTCGTGAAGCTGCACGCAGGACTCAGTGCAAGAACAACCTGAAGCAGATCTTGTTGGCGATGCACAATTATCACGACATCCATAATCAGTTTCCGCTGAGTGTGGGATGGGGTCTGCAAACAGGCGATCGTCATGGCGCGTGGTCGGACAAGGTGTTCATATTGCCTCAGCTTGAGCGATCGAACGAGTTTCAAGCCTTGAGATACGATCAGCTCCCGTATACGCATTGGGATCGGGGGCACAATGTAAAATTGAGCGGTCGATTGCCCATGTTTAATTGCCCCTCGGACCAACCAAATCAAAATGGTCCGGATGGTAATTTTTCTTATGCCATCAGCGGTGGCGTGATGAATTGGTCCCCAACAGCCCCGGCTGCCGGTGCCCAGCGGGTCAGTGGCTGGGAAGGGAACCACAATGGATTTGCATCCTACGGAGCATGGCCCGGAGTCAATGATCGGCCTGTCACCTTTTCGACTATGATCGATGGGTCCAGCAACACTGCAGCGTATTCAGAATTCGGGAAGACACTTTTCGTGCCTCAGCCTTATGGGCAAAAGGGAATGCAGATTAAGACCTGGGTTAGTGGTAACACGCACATTGAACTGCGAAACGCATGTTTGGCACAGACAGCGTCTGCTGACAATGGCGGCTCACGCCATCACATGCGAGGAGCTGGCTGGTCGTGGTCATTTATCGGTGAGGCTTCGGCGTATGCCCACAATATGAACCCGAACGAAAATGGGTGTTTCTCTCACGAGGGGGACTGGTTCGGAAGCACATTGAGTTCTGCGTCAAGTTATCACACCGGCGGCGTTCAGGTGGCACTTGCAGATGGATCTGTTCGATTTGTCAGCGAAAACATTGATAACGGAACGTGGGTTAAGCTCGGCAACCGTGCCGATGGCCAGGTGCTCGGGGAGTTTTGATCTAAAGTGTTTTTTGTGGTGCTCACCAAGGGTCGGACTGTCTAATTTCAGCAGTCCGGCCCTTTTTTTTGCAACGGCCCGCTGCAAAGCTAAGCTGCGGAATTCGCGCGTCCGTCACCGTCAATGCGACGTTTTAGAAGCGAAAACGTTCGGGGCAAAAAAATGCATGGGCAGAAAAATAGCAGCCATTTTTTTGCCCAACATTTTTTTGCCCATA
>JAYSPO010000303.1:0-6116 GCA_043722015.1 Candidatus Kuenenia sp.
CCCTGACATCGCAGGACTGGCACCCTCGGCGCCATGTCCCCCACTACCGCCCGGCATTGCTCCACTCATGCCCGGCGCCCCCGACATCATAGCGCCTCCACCCGGCGCGCTGCCCATTCCCGGCGCACCGCCCATTCCCGGTGCACTCTCCATCGCCACACCGGCACCGCCTGCACCATTCGCTTCCGCGCCACCAGGCATGGCAGACGCTCCAGGCATCGCCGAACCAGAGGAGCCATTGGTTGACTCGGCTGACGGTGTCGCGTCACTGGTTGCTGGTTCTTCAGTGCCGCCACAACCAATCAGTGCGGCTGCACAGCACATTGCAAATCCGGAAAATACACAACGTCGCATTGGACGGAACTGGTCTGACAGGCTCATTTCAACGACTCCGCAAACGCCTTGAGCGATGATTCCCGAAAATTCTTTGATTTCTGCGGCCATTGAAGACCGTCTTAACTTGCTGAGATTATCACGCATCATCGCCTGCTTGCAAGCGGCTACCCGCAATTCATCGAGTGCAACACGGAATCTGAGTTCATCTGGACCTGCGACAGACCAACGCGCGAACTCCATATGACTCACTCACACGATGCCGTGCCACCGCATTGTGGAACCAACTCATTCCCGATGCGGAGCATTGGGGCGAAATGGGTTGAATCGGCATGGCAAGCGTTTACGCTGTGCGTCTTTCTCTGTTTTTGACTGTTGAGTCGACCGCGAATGGCGGTGGAGTGAGATTGATGGACGCGACGATTGTACTCCTTCCGGGTGACGGTATCGGGCCGGAGATTGTATCCCAGGCTCGCCGAGTTCTGGGCGTTGTTGCGCAACGGTTTGGGCACTCATTTGAAATGCCGGAACATGCAATCGGCGGAAATGCCATCGATACTTTTGGTGATCCGCTTCCCGAAGCAACTCTGACCGCGTGCCGAAATTCGCAGGCGGTGCTGCTGGGCGCAGTAGGCGGGCCGAAGTGGGATGACCCGAACGCAAAAACCCGTCCGGAAGCTGGCCTGCTGCGGATCCGCAAGGAGCTGGGACTGTTCGCCAATCTTCGCCCGACGAAGACATGGGACGAATTGCTCGATGCGTCGCCGTTGAAGCGGGAGATCGTCGAGGGCACGGACATCCTGTTTGTCCGCGAACTCACGGGCGGAATTTACTTCGGCGAATCCGGTCGTCGATCTCATCCTTCCGGCGAAGAGGCATGGAACACTATGATCTACTCCACGGGCGAGATTGAACGTGTCGTGCGCGTGGCTGCCGAGGCGGCTCGAAAACGCCGCGGTAAGCTGACGATGGTTGACAAAGCAAATGTCCTGGAATCGTCTCGTCTGTGGCGTCAGGTTTCGGAGCGATTGATCAGGACTGAATACCCGGATCTGGCATACAACGTCGTGCTGGTCGATGCGATGGCGATGCATTTGATTTCAAAACCGCGTGAATTCGATGTGGTGGTGACGGAGAATCTGTTTGGCGATATTCTGACGGACGAAGCATCCATGCTGCCCGGGTCACTGGGCTTGCTGCCGTCAGCGTCAATCGGATCCAGCGGACCCGGATTATTTGAGCCAATTCATGGTTCAGCGCCGGACATCGCGGGTAAGAACGTCGCGAATCCTTTAGCAACGATCCTGGCTGTGGCAATGCTGTTGCGCTATTCGATGAGCATGAATGCAGAGGCCGATGCAATCGAAGATGCCGTCAGCCGCGTATTGAAATCCGGCCTGCGCACCAGGGATATTGCCTGCAGCGGGGCATCAGTGAGCACAACTGAAATGGGTGATGCCGTTGTGAAGACTCTGATTGGATGACCTCCCTGACACTTGTTTCTCCGCCGTTCCAGAAAAGATTCTCCCATGGCACAGATGCCGACGATTGATGACACGTTCGCGGAAGCATTTCCCATGTCGGCCACCCGCGTCATCATTACGGCGCTGGATGCGGACCTGGTAGCGGCGGCGGCACAGGAGTTCTGTGGCAATGCGTCAAGCGTGATCGGATGCGATACGGAAGCAGGCGTCGAGCGCATTCTGTCTGCCGAAGAAACACCGGATGGACGTCCGGGAGTTTCCATTCTGGCGTTTGGATTCAAGTCAAAGTCATTGCAGGCGGCGGTCGTCAGTCGCATCGGCCAGAATGTGCTCACATGCCCTACGACTGCGTGCTATTGCGGGTTGTTTTCGGAATCCAGGGATCAACAGATTCGGGTCGGTGGTCAGCTGCGTTACTTTGGCGATGGATTTCAGATCAGCAAGAAACTGGGCAGTCGGCGTTTCTGGCGATTGCCTGTGATGGATGGTGAATTCCTGTGCGAAGACTTTTTTGGGACGGTCAAGGGAATCGGCGGTGGCAATCTGATTTTTTGCGGAGTTTCGCAACTATCGACGCTGCAGGCCGCGCGCGCCGCTGCGGAAGCCATTCGACAGGTTCCTGATGTGATCATGCCGTTTCCGGCAGGAATTGTGCGAAGCGGTTCAAAAGTCGGGTCGAAGTATCCGCAACTGAAGGCCAGCACAAATGACAAATTCTGCCCGACACTGGTTGGTCAGACAGAGACATCGTTAGGCTCCTCTGAGAACGCTGTTTACGAAATCGTGATCGATGGATTGTCGGGCACCGCCGTAGCAAAAGCCATGCAGGCAGGGCTCGATGCTGCAGTATTAATTCCTGGTTTGACCAGAATCACAGCCGGGAACTACGGCGGGAAACTTGGACCATATCACTTTCATCTGCATCGCTTGCAGGACATGATGGTGTAAGCCGTCCTCGTTACAACTTCTTGATTTCAGATTTGAAATTTCAGATTTCAGATGTGGAACAGCTATTCAATCCAGAAATCAGAGCTATGCAAACCACACCCGTCCGCATGGAACAATTTCGGTCATCTGTCCTGGCTGTGCCGCCGCTCGCACGCGATGAAAATGACCGCATTTGTCAGCAGGAAAATGCACGACTGATTCGCCACATCGAAAGCGGTGGTGTGTCTATGCTTCTGTACGGAGGCAATGCGAATCTGTATCACATCCGGCCTTCTGAATATGCCTCCCTGCTCGAGATGCTGGAAGCGACCGCCGGAAACGACACACTTGTGATTCCGTCTGTCGGGCCGTCGTACGGACTGATGATGGATCAGGCAGACATCCTGAAGAGCACTCGTTTTCCGACGGCGATGGTTTTGCCGACGAAGGCCGTCATGACCGAAGCGGGACTGATGAACGGCTTCCGGAGATTTGTGGATGCCTTTGGCCGTCCGGCTGTGCTGTATATTAAGGAGGAAGGTTACATCAGCCCGGAAGGCGCAGCCGAACTTGTGCGGGACGGGCTGGTTTCGTTCATTAAGTATGCGGTCGTCCGCAAGGATCCGGCGGACGATGACTTCCTTGATCGCCTGGTTTCACTGGTGGATACGCCGTTGATCTGCAGCGGCATCGGAGAACAGCCAGCGCTGATTCATATGACCAAGTTCCGACTGAATGGGTACACGTCCGGCTGCGTCTGCATCAATCCCGCGTTGTCACAGCAGATGCTCAGATCAATCACATCGAAGGACTATGATCTGGCGGAAACCATTCGCAAAATCTTCCTGCCGCTGGAAGACCTCAGGAACGAGATTAACCCGATCCGCGTCCTGCACGAAGCGGTGGCACTCTGCGACATCGCAAGAACCGGTCGGCATTTTCCGTTGCTCTCCGGCATCTCAGAATCGACCGCAGACCGAGTTCGCGAGGCAGCAATGGAACTGCTGACCGTGGGATAAGCTCCCAGTTTGTCAGCTTTACTGCTGACTGCTCAGCAAACGTTGACAGCGTTGTTTTTCTCAGCAGAATTCAGACGAAGACTCAACCGCGTTTCCGGCCCAACGGGCCGGTCATTCGGTTCGCAATCGGGAACGCATCAAACGGTTGGCCCGTTGGGCCGTAGGTACGTGTGTGGTGTCCGTGTCCTGGCCCGATGGGCCAGGCTATTTGAACGGCTGGCCCGTTGGGCCGAACCGCATTGGGCCCGGCCCGTTGGGCCGGAATGGATATGGCGTACATTCGGCACGTGCGTGGTCGGTGCCGAGGGCACGGATGCGAACGCATCGCGCGTTGGGCCGTGACAACGGCCATTTTGCGATTCCGGTCCAACGGGCCGGTCATTCGGCGCGCACTGGATGAACTACCGGCCCGTTGGGCCGATACACAACAACTCCGGATTGGGCCACACGTCGCGAAACTCTCGCGGCAGGACACCGCGATTGTGATTTGACTGGGTTGCGGGGGAAGCCCGCGCCAAGTTTCTTCCGATCACAGTCTGGGGACGGCACTCACTTTCCTGCCGATCGCCTAACCGGTCACCTGTTGTACCGACGCGGCTGGCTTCCAGTCGATCAAATGCAGTTCCACCTTGTTGAATCCATTGAATGTGTTGATGACCGGTGCGAAGGTCACCGAAATTGGTCCGACCGTTGACTGCAGTTGTTCGGCCCAGTCACCTCGCCCAAACGCCACACCGCGCATCGTTGTCCCCTGCTGACGCACTTTGATCGCCAGGTGGCGGTTGCCTTCCCCCATCGTTTTCGGTGGCTCCGCAAGTTCAACGCGCGAGGCAACGAAACGAGGCGGAGGATTCTCCTGACCAAACGGGCCCAGGCGTTCCAGTTCACGCACGGCCCGAAACGTGACCTCCGAAAGCAGCACTTCGGCATCGATTCGCAGTTCTGTGTCCGCTGCTGTCGGATGAAAATTCTCCGCTGCCCATGACGCCAGTGTTTCACGCACAGAACCCACGGCCGTCGCTTTCAGCCGCACACCGGCAGCCGCTTTGTGACCTCCAAAGCTGACGACATGTTCTCGACAGGATTCCAGACCCGAGTACAAATCAAAGCCTGCCCATGAACGACCGGACCCCTGACCGGTTCCGTCGTCGCGCAAGGCAATCAGAACTGTCGGTTTGCCGAATTCTTCCGTCACGCGACTGGCGACGATTCCAATCACACCGGGATGCCAGTCGTGATGGGCGAGCACCAGCGTCTTGTGCTTTTCCCATTCGGGATTTTCTGCCACCATCTCTCTGGCTTGTTTCAGAATCCGCCGTTCAACGGTTTTGCGATTATTGTTGAGCGTATCCAGATACTCCGCCAGCTTTGTGGCACGCTCGGCGTTTTCGGTTGTCAGTAATTCAACGGCCAGGCGGGCCTGCCCGAGTCGACCTGCCGCATTGATCCGCGGCCCAAGTCCGAAGCCGATATCATCGGCCCGGAGTTCCGGTTTGTCGAACAGGCCTGCCACGCGCATCAATGCTTTCATGCCCAGCGAGGACTGTTCGCGCACTGTCTGCAGACCGTAACGTACGATGACTCGATTTTCGCCGAGCAGCGGCACGACGTCGGCGACTGTTCCGAGGGCCGCCAGTCCCACGGCCTGCTTGAGAAATTCCTTCATCCGCGGGCTGGCCTTTTTTCCGTCGCCCAGTCGCTGGCAGATTGCCCACGCAAGTTTGAATGCGACGCCTGCACCACAAAGTTCACCAAATGGATAGGTGGATCCCGGCAGACGCGGATGCACAAGGACCAGCGCATCGGGAAGCTGCGATCCGATATGATGATGGTCCGTGATGATCAGTTCGAGGCCGATTGATTTCGCCATCGCCGCTTCTGCGACGCTGGCGATGCCGCAATCGACAGAGACGACAAGCCGCTTCGGATCTTCTTCATGCAGTTGCTGCAGAGCGGCGTTGTTCAGTCCATAGCCCTCTTCCAGACGACAGGGAATATAGTAGTCAACCGTCGCGTTGCTGAGCTGCAGACAGTGCCACAGAATGCTGGTGCCCGTGACTCCATCGACATCATAGTCTCCGTAAATCGTGATGCGGCGTTTGTCCTGAATCGCCTGCACGATCAGATCGGCTGCAGCATTGATGCCAGGCAATTCCGACGGATCGTGCAGGTCACTGAGTTTCGCGCCGAGAAATGCTCTGGCAGAATCTACCTGCGAGAAGCCGCGGGCGAGCAGCACCTGACCCAGCAGCGGAGAAACTTTCAATTGCCCGGACAAACGACGAATTCCCGCTTCATCGTGAGGGTGAAACGTCCATTTTCTTTCCACGTACCTGGCTCCCGCTTGCTATCT
>JAYSPO010000304.1:0-1664 GCA_043722015.1 Candidatus Kuenenia sp.
GCGGATTTGGTCAGCAAACACTGGGGAGTCGTGCGCACCGAGCGCGATCCGGCTCGGATCGAACTCATCAGTCGCATGCGAAATGAATTGCGAACCAGCGAAGGCGATCCGATCGCGGGACGAGTTGTCTTCAAGAAGGTCTGCGGGCAGTGTCACAAGATGTACGGCGAAGGGGCTGAGGTCGGTCCGGATATCACGCGCAACGGTCGGGCGTCGTTCGAACAACTGCTGTCGAACGTCTTTGACCCCAGTCTTGTGATCGGCGTGTCGTATCAGGGACTCACTGTCGTGACAAAGGAAGGCCGCGTGGTGTCCGGTCTGCCCGTCGAAGACAGTCCGCAGCGAGTCGTGCTGAAGGTCCAGGGCGACAAACAGGAAATCATCGCGCGCACGGATATTGACGAAGTCGTTCCGAGCAAATTGTCGCTCATGCCGGAAGGACTTGAGAAACAGATTCAGCCACAGGAAATGCGGGACCTGTTTGCCTACATCACGCTCGACAAGCCACCGGAAGACGCCGCAGCCAGACTGCTGATCGGCTCCCGCATCGTACCCGGTGAAAGCGACAAAGCCGATGAATTCCCGGCTCTCATTGAACAAATGCTGCCCGGATATGCGACAGGCAAATCCGGCGAAGGCGGCATCGCGATGCTCGCCGACTACCACGACCGCCCTGCCCTGCGAACGCATCCCGTGTCACGCACCGAACCGACCGTGCTGACAACAACGACCACGTTGCCGACCGCTGCAACGGTCAAACTTCGTCTGAGTGTTGCCGCGCATGAACAAGGCGACTGGCAGTTGGTCGTCATCGTCAACGGTGAAACCCGACATCAGTCCATTGTCAAACGCAATGGCAACAACGTCGAATGGCGAGACATCACGGTCGATCTCAGCAACCTCGCCGGCCAACCCGTCACCATCGATCTGCTCAACAAAGCCAACGACTGGAGCAATGAATTCGCTTACTGGAACGCGGCCGAAATCGTGGCGGAATAAACTCGTTCCGAGGCTCCAGCCTCGGAACGCACCGCCCAGAGGCTCCAGCCTCCGGCTTGTCGTTTCAGGAAATGCCGTAAGTTCGGTATTTGAGCGGCGCTGTCGGGTTCTTTTCAAGCGATCTGGAGAATGACAGTGGAGGCTGGAGCCTCCGGGGCAGTGCGTTCCAGGGCTGGAGCCCCGGAACGAGAATTACGAGGATCACTCCAATTCGATCACGGCCATGGTGTGGATATCCAGTTGCGGCACTGTGACGCTGACGCCCGTGGCATTTCGAGTCAAGGGCAGCGCAATTCCATCTGGTTGCTGCATTACCCGAGACACAGCGTAGCGAGCGGCGATCGCAATTTGAATGTTGTGGATCGGAACGGTTTCTTCCCGCAGCGGCACGTCATCGATTGGCAGGGCATGATGCGCCGTTGTGTTCAGGTCGTTGAACAAATGCACGATGAGGCGTGAACCGGCGGCAGTTTCCTGTCGCATGATTGTGCTGTGAACACACATCGGTGCGGTTACCTGCACCGGAGGCTCTTCATGGGCAGCCCAGGTGATGGCGTGTTTCAACGCGAGTCGCTGATACGGATAGGCATACAGATAATATCCCGCATCCAGACCCGCAGCGAAATAGACAACTCGTCCCTTACCATACTGGCAACTCGTGACAC
>JAYSPO010000305.1:0-2656 GCA_043722015.1 Candidatus Kuenenia sp.
CGTCAATGCGACGTTTTAGAAGCGAAAACGTTCGGGGCAAAAAAATGCATGGGCAGAAAAATAGCAGCCATTTTTTTGCCCAACATTTTTTTGCCCATATTGTTGACGCCAGACGATACATCTTAGCCCGGCGGCGGATCGTTGTTTTGCATTGCAGGTGCCGTATACTTTCCTTTGGGGCTTTCCGGGGGGATCACTCCGGTTCATCCCGTACATCGGACCGTGGATCGCGGCTGTTGGCCCGATTGGGATCAAGACTCACGTCGAACCATGCACTGATGCCCAAGCTGTTCAGGTAGAGACAGTCGTTTCTCAGCGCCGCACGACTAAACGATAAAGTCAGTTCTGCACTTCCTGTGAATGACCGATATCTTCCTGCAGCCTGTCGAGGTGTTCGATCAATTCCTCGCCGACTTCGCGGGCCTTTTCGATCTCGTCCACCAGCGTTGTGACCTGCGTCGCTTGTGCCAGATCCTGCAACTCCGCATCAGTCCCGAGGTTCTTTACCTTCAAGTGCTGGCAGATCTGATGGAGCATTTGCATATTCTTTGTCACTTCCTGTTCGGCCAGCAGACAGACCTGAAGGGTCAAGTGGCCCCACTTTTCCTGGCGTCTGGATTGCAGATTCTGATTCATCAACACAAACGTGGTCAAAAAGATGAATTCAATGCCGATGATTAAGCCAAGGAACGAGAACGGGTATGGGTCGAATGCAATGAGTCCGGGCTGCAGTCCGCTGTTCAGCACGATCCAGATGATGAGGAACACGGTGTGAGCGGCGATGAACCACAGACTCCCGAAGAATGTCGCAATTCCATCCCCAAACTTCTCCACATGTGATCGACGTCCATGCAACTGTTGCTCGACCTGAGCAATCGCTTCAATGTTCTTTTTCGCGGTTGTCGAAAGGGGAACCGATGACATGCTGGACTGCCTTCAACACTCGCTTCATGTGACACACACGATCACCTCGCGACGAATTCGTATTCTGCGTTGCTCTCGTCAAAGTCACTATCACTCAACGCGGCAGCCTGATTGATCTCACGCCAGGCATAGTGTTCCACAATTCGAGGCGACTCTTCAGCGGTCCAGCCAAAATTCTGAACGACAATCAATAACCCCGTCGCTTCGTCAAAGGAAAGTCTGCTTTCCAGATACTCGGGCGATACACTCTTGTCTCGGAATTGCAGGCAGTATTCGGTCACCACGTTTTCCGTCTCAGACGACTGAGATACACTGCAATTCAGAGCTGATGACCAGTCGTCACGTGCCGCGTAGAACTCGTGAATGCGATTCACCAGTTTTTCAATGCCCAATTCTGTGATGGGATGACGGCACGCATGTTTTGCCATCCGGCTGTCCGGATCCAGTCGCCAGAGCCGCTTGAATGAAGCCAGACCGCTGGGCGGTTTTACAAGCATAAGCTCTTCATTCCTGCCCTCCACGAAGAGAGCTTCCTGGCCATTGTTGTGCCAGCGCATGTAGACACTGAAGGGCTGCTGGCGAAGCTTGATCTGAATGCTGTCCATTGTCCTCAGATTTCCATTCACTTCCTCCTGCATTTCCAGAAGCGCTGTGTAGCTCGTCAGCTCACGGGCTCGTAACTTCGCGGTTGCGAGCGCCGCTCGCATCCTGATGAACGCTTTGGTCGTATCTGACGCGGGACCTGTCTCCGGAGACACAGTTGGCCGTGAGCCCACCTTGACTGCGCCCAATCGAGCACTTATTGCCGACCGCGCCGCAGCGTCTTCCGAATCCGCTTGCGGCAGAGAATAATTCAAGGAGACGAGCAAACCTCCAAAGACAGAAACACCAATAGCCAGCCTGTACCAGATCAACACTTGTTATACCCTTGTTCTTTTGGGAGGTTCGTCCGAATTCGTAAAACATGGCCTGCCAGGCGCTAGTTTCCGCAGCTGCAATGAAAACTCACCAGCCATACGACTGCTGTATTCCAATGCCGAATGGCGAGTATGTCCATGTTGAATATGGGTTATAGTAGTTCGAAGAATACGGCGTATGAGTGTTGTAGTTTGAGTTCCACCCTGAGTAGCCGGTATTTCCGTATCCAGTGCCATATCCGTTGTGGTATCCGCTCTGATATCCGTATGGTCCGCGTCCGTAGAGCGGAAAGGCATTGCTCCTGTTTCCGGAAAAGCCATTGCCAATACCATTGCCGTACCCGTATCGCCCGCGACCATACGTGGAATAGCCGATCGAACTGCGTCCTAAACGAATACTGAACTGGTCACCGGATGGGGCGGCATTACCAGCTTCCGGGATAATCGCCAGCACACACGTTGTCGCAATTCCGGCAAGGATTGTGTTTCGGATGCTCCATGTCTGAAGAATCTGTTTCATTGTGTACCCTTGTGTAAAAGACTGAATCGAGTTGAGCATCATTGAAGATGACGAAGGAGACAGTCGCCCGGCTCGGGATGCGGTCTGTTGATTTAGTCCTGTGGATGAGTTTTCGTTTAACGGCAAGCCGCATGTGCCAGCTGACGTCGCTGCGCGTGAACGGTCGTTCGCTGAGCCTCGGTCAACCCGTCTTCAACGGCCGCCAGAAGCAGGCATTCTGTGCGAATTGTCGCCATGTACTTGACACTGAACTGCTTCCAGACGGCGTCGAGCTTTTCATCGTAGGAACCAATGA
>JAYSPO010000306.1:0-11591 GCA_043722015.1 Candidatus Kuenenia sp.
CGCTGACGCCGGATGGGAAGGTGATCGGAACACTCGTCAACTACGCCATTCACCCGGAAGTCCTGGGCAGCGACGCGGGGATTGTCAGCCCGGACTGCATCGGTCCCCTGTGCGATCAGATTGAACAGCGA
This sequence comes from Candidatus Kuenenia sp., assembly GCA_043722015.1. Classification (GTDB taxonomy): domain Bacteria; phylum Planctomycetota; class Planctomycetia; order Planctomycetales; family Planctomycetaceae; genus SXXK01. The sequence continues at coordinate 132 of JAYSPO010000306.1, forward strand.
CTGGGTGGAGTTGCCGTCTTTATGAATGGTGCTCAGGGCGGAATGGTGACTGCCGACAATCGGGACTTTTCAAAGCCCGGCGATCCTGTGCGAGGAATATCGCCCGACCTGCGAACATGGGACGAGTGTCTGCGGATTGGCCATTTGTTGGCGAGTGAAGCGGAACGCATCATCGCCAAAGTTGCCGTGCTGGAACAACCCGTCGTGCGAAACACAATGCGAAAAGTCGAGTTTCCCGTTGAGTCAGCCATGATGCGAGCGATCGTGGCTGGTTCACCATTGAAGTATCCGCACACCGACGATTTTCGCATCTCAGTGCAGGTCAATCTCGTGACGCTCGGGAATGCTCAAATCCTTACGATCCCGGGTGAAGCGTTGCCCAACATCGGCTTCTACCTGAAGCGTAAGATGAAAGGCCAGCACAACCTGTTGTTCGGACTGACGAATGATGCGTTTGGGTACATCCTGACGAAAGTCGATTTCGACAGTTTTGATCGGTATGCCTACGTGTCCCGCACGAGCCTCGGTGAGATGACCGGCGAGATTCTGCTGGAAAATGCTCTGGAAATGATTGATGACTGACATTACTCAGGTTCTTGCCCACTTTGAACGGGGAGATGTCTCAGCCAGTTCGGAGCTGCTTCCGCTGGTGTATGACGAACTGGTCCCTTCCGAACACGGCGAACCCAGGGATGGGAAAAAGCTCCCGACGCCCTTACATTTCGGGCGATTATGCTCGGAATTGAAAGGAGATCTGGACTGGATCACCATGAAAGCGATTGCAAATGATCGCAATCAGCGGTACGCCTCAGTCGCAGATCTGGCTGCCGATATTCGCCGTCACGTCAACCACGAACCGGTGCAGGCGGGGCCTGTTGCGCCTCTGTATCGGCTGAAAAAACTGCTGCGGCGTCGGAAGTCCCGCGTGGCGGTTCTGTCGTGATCAGAAACTGACGACCAGAAACTTTCAAAGCGGGGCACCTTGCCCTGCAGATCAGTGTAAAATGAGCGTGAGACGCCCGGTTTCTGAAAAAGACCGGGCGTCTGTTTTTTTTTCCCCCAGCAGGCACGGCCAGGGTGATTCCGCTTCGTGCAGATTGACTTCATCGAGAACATCTTCCGCCAGGAATGGGTTCTCGTGGCACACGGGCATGTTTCCCGGTATCCTTTGTGACCATACTCATCGCGGTCATGAGTCAGACAATTGGCGAGCGGCATGCGTCAGCTTGCCGGTACAAGAACGAGGTACCGGAGGGCTCTCGCCGCTCCGCTCGCCAAACTCATTATTGGGCCGCACGAAGTATAAGAACCTCTTGGCGCATCTGTCCGCTGACCCAATTCTGCAAGTCACTTCATGCTGGAACTCCGCAATCCTCACAGTATTAAAGCCGCGCTCGAAATGCGACCGAAAGCTGTCAAACTCGTCTGTGTCCATTCTGAGAACCCCGGCGAACCTTGGGATTCTGTCGTGAAGCTCGCACAGGAAAACGGAGTTCCGGTTCGTATCGGCGCGCCGGAGCAGCGAGATCACCGAGGGCAAAAGGGCGGCCAGAAAGCCGGCCAGAAAGGCGGACGCGAAACGGAACGCACGGGAGCCGGTTCAGCGACGGTGGAACCACCGTCCCCGATTCCACTGGAATTTCTGTGGAACACGGACGAGGCATCCACGGGATTGTGGCTCGCGCTCGATCAGGTGCAGGACCCGCAGAATCTTGGTGCGATTTTTCGCCTGGCGGGATTCTTCGGAGTCCGCGGCATCGTGCTCACCAAAGATCGTAGTGCCTCCGTCAATGCGACTGTCTGTGATGTGTCTGCGGGAGGAGCCGAACATGTGCCCTTCGCTGTCATCGCGAATCTGGCGCAGGCGATGGAGAAGGCTCAACAGAATCAGATCTGGGTACTGGGAACCTGTGAACGAGCCGATTCGACAATTTACGCTGTGCAGCGTGATCGCAACTGGATGCTGGTCCTGGGCAATGAAGGCACCGGTCTGCGACGGCTGACGCGCGAACGATGCGACCAACTGGCCGCGCTGCCTCCCCTGGGTCCAATCCCGTCGCTGAACGTCGCCACGGCTGCCGCCGCCTGCCTTGCCATTCTGACGGCACGCACGAACTGATGGGACGGTGAGTCATGGAACTTCGTGCATTCGCTGAACAAGTCCTGTACTCAGATGAACTGACCCTCAAGATCACTCGGATCACCGAATCGCTGACCGATACTGCGCCGGGCGCTGCAGTTCGAGTGACCCAACCGACACGGCCCGCGAATTTGCAGTTTGCCGAGCGCAAGAAGGCGCCAGCCATGCCCAAGGCGGAATCGTTGAAGGATGTCAGGAAACGGGCCATCGCGCATCATGTCATGGCCAATCATGAACTACAGGCACTGGAAGTCATGGCGATGGTGCTGCTGGCTTTTCCGGATGCTCCGGCAGATTTTCGCATGGGACTTGCGCATGTGATGTTCGATGAGCAGCGGCATACTCGCATGCATGTTCAGCGCTGCGAAGAGCTCGGCATCCGTGTTGGCGATTTTCCGGTCAACGGATGGATCTGGAAGAAGGCTCAGGATTACAGTACGACGCTGGAATACGTCGCTGGCCTTCCGTTGGTCTTCGAAGGTGCAAATCTTGATCATACTGCCGAATTTGAACAGTACTTTCGTGCGGCCGATGATCGCCGCAGCGCCGCGATCATGCGGGCCATTCATAAGGACGAAATCCGACATGTCGAATTCGGCCTGAACTGGCTCCGACAGTTCAAACCCGCCGGTGTTTCCGACTGGGATGCATGGACCGGCGCGCTGCATTGGCCGATTCGCCCGTCCAAAGCTCGAGGCGATCTGTTCCAGCGTGAAGCCCGCCTGCAGGCCGGACTGACGCCGGAATTCATCGATCAGCTGGAAGCCTTTGATGAAACCAGCAGTTGAGCATGCCAATGCCTGGAACAGGACTGTACTCTGCGCGGCCAGAATTGAGTCTGGCGAGCGGCAGGGCGTGAGCCCTCCGGTACCTCGTTCTTGTACCGGCAAGCTGACGCATGCCGCTCGCAAATTATCTCAATCATGACTGCGTGGAGCCTATCGCTGAATGCGATACGCATTCAGATCAACGTGCGGTTTCTGGCCGCTGATCATCTCGGCGACCAGCTTGCCAGTACCTGTGCCCATCGAAATGCCCAGCATACTGTGGCCCGCAGCGACCCAGACGTTTTTGAATCGCGGAGAACGGTCGATGAAAGGAATACCGTCGGTTGTCATCGGCCGCCAGCCGTACCATTCTTCTTCGACAGGATCAGCCGTGGGCTCAATCAGATACTCGGCGGCCCCGGATCGCAGGTAGTTCAGACGCTGCTGATTCAGTGTTGTATCGTAGCCTGCGAATTCCATGGTGCTGCCTACACGATAGCCTTTGTCGAACGGGGTGATGGCGACGTGACACTCTTCCAGAATCATCGGATATTTAGGGCAGATTTTCGGACGTGCCATGGTGATCGAATAACCCTTGCCTGGCTGAATCGGCAGTTTGACACCCAGTGATTCCTTAAGCAGCGGCGTCCACGAACCGGTTGCCACAAGCACTTCATCCGCTTCCAGTTCCGCATGACTGGTTTCCACAGCGGTGGCCGTATTGCCCGAACTCTTCAGGCTCTTCATTTCGCAGTTTTCGATGACACGCACGCCGCTTTCATCAAGCAATCGTCGCAGTTCCAGCATCAGCTTATCCGGACGAAGATGCGCATCGCAGCGATAGAGCCATGCACCGGCTAAACCGGGCTTCAGAGCCGGCTCAAGGTTAGTCAGAGCAGCACCGGCCAGTGGTTCAGCCGACATCTGAAAATGCATGCGCAGCCATTCGTCGGTCTTGGCGTACGCATCAAATTCGTGCTGGTCGCGATAGACAAACAGCAGGCCATCCGTGTGCCATTCGACCTGCATATTGTGCGTTTCAATCAGCTCGCGATACAGCGCGGCGGAAGACTGCAGCAGCGGATGACAGGCGAGCCCTGCCTGCATCATGTCTCGCTCGTTGCAGCGACCGGCAAACTTCAGCAACCACGGCCACAGACTCAGGATTTTCTTCGGTTCAATTCGCAACGCCGTCTGGCGGCTGAGCATTCCCTTGATGCCTTTGCCGATCTGCCCGGGGCGCGCCAGAGGAATCACATGACTGGGGCTGACGTAACCGCAGTTGCCATGAGAACACGCTTTGCCAAAACGGCCCTTGTCGATGAGCGTGACGTCGCGTCCGGTCTGTCGTAAATACCATGCGGAGAATCCCCCGATGACTCCACCACCGATGACGACTGTGCGAGGCGTTTTGTTTGCCATGACTTATTTCAACTGGCAGGCTGGAAGCCTACCCCACTTCTGGGTTCAGGATCGAATACCGGCGCGGAACGGATCAGAAGCCTGCAGAATCAGCGACGATTCTCCGGTGATCCATGCCGAACCCGTGATTGTCGGAATGATGGCATCTTTGTAAGCGGAATTCTCATCCGGCAGCCAACTGCCTTCAAAAATGCTGCCGACAATACTTGCCTGACGCCACACAGCACCAGCTGCCAGTTTTCCGTCCGCCGCAAGGCACGCCAGCTTCGCACTGGTCCCCGTGCCGCACGGTGACCGATCATAGGCACCGCCAGGGCACAAGACAAAGTTGCGGCTGTCGGAATCAGGCTGATTCGGAGGGCCGAAGAGTTCGATGTGATCGATTTCCCCGCCGTCATCTCCCGTGATGCCGTTTTGTTCGAGAGCCGCGCGAATTTTCAGTGTAAATTCAGACAGTTCTTTCCACTTTGCCAGTTTCAGATCCTGACCATGATCACTCACCAGAAAGAACCAGTTGCCGCCCCACGAAATGTCGCCGGTCACCGGTCCGTGACCTGGCACATCGACAGTGACGGACTTTCGGCTGCGATACGATGATACGTTTTGCACAGCAACCCGATGATCATCCAGCAGCGTGGCCGTGACAACACCAACCGTCGTTTCAATGCGATGCGCACCCGGTCCAAGCTGTTTCATCCAGTTCAGTGTGACCATGAGCCCGATCGTGCCATGACCACACATGTGCAGATAGCCCGCGTTGTTAAAGAAAATTATGCCAGCTGCACAACTGGGGTCCGTTGGTTTGCACAACAATCCCCCCACCAGCACATCCGAACCGCGCGGCTCATTGATCACCGCTGAGCGGATGTCGTCGAACCGCTCACGAAAGATGCTCAGCCGTTCGCGCAGCGGCCCCGTGCCCAGATCCGGGCCGCCCTCGACGATGAGCCGTGTCGGTTCGCCGCCGGTATGAGAATCGATCACTCGAATGGTCTGCATGTTGTGGTTCGCCTGGATAAACCGTAGGGTGGGACCAGCGGCTGACAACCCGCGCCGGCCCACCATGATCGATATCGCATCTGGTGGGCCTACATCAAGCCGCGACGATGAAGCTCAGCGACGACTTGCTGCACAATCGCCGAGACTTCTGCCGGGTGTGCCGGATCCGGACCTGCGTCACCGATCGGGCAACCGCCGACCGGCTGATCTGTGAAGCCGTGATTGGACAACATGCATTGCAGCTCGCGGCTGAGCGAGCCGATGTCCGTCTGCTGCTTGTCCGACAACGGCTGACGCCCGTGGCCCATCTTGAATCCGCGCAGTTCGACCGCCGCGCGAAAGCCTTCCGGAAACTCTGCCGAGTAAATCATCGTGTCGAACAATTTCACAAGGTCATATTGAACCGCGCGGGCCGCATCGATCTGATAGGACTTCGTGAGATCATAGAGTTTGCGAGTCAGTTCCGGGACGACTCCGGAGCTGGCGTTGGTCCCACCGTCGCAACCGATCAGGAGCATGGGCATCAGCGCTGCGTCCCAGCCAGTGAGAAAGGCAAAATCAGGACGATTGGGCTTCACAGCTTGAATCATGCGAATCATGTGAGGGATTTCTCCCGAGGAATCCTTGATCGCGACGATGCGTTCACATTCTTCCGACAGCCGCTGAATCGTGGGGACGTCGATCGGACTGGCGAACATCGGAATGTTGTACAGCGTCACGTCGATCGGCGTGTTGCGTCCGATCTCTTTAAAGTACGCATAAACCGACGCAGGGCTCAGCTTGTAATAGAACGGCGCGACAATCGCGACAGCTCGAATGCCCAGTGAGGCGTAATATTCGCAGGCTTTGATCGTTTCCTTGACATTCGCTTCTGCAGCACCGGCCAGGATCGGCACACGTCCGCGAACCTGATCCGCCAGAATCGCAACGATGCGGCGGCGTTCTTCCGGCGTAAAACGCGTGAACTCCCCTGTCGATCCGTTCGGATACAGCCCATGGACACCGCGATCGATGAGCCAGTCAGCGTACTTTCGCAGTTCAGGCTCATTGATCCCCCCGTCGGCTGTGTAAGGGATCAGGTTTGGCGTAAAAATACCCTGGAGACGGGCTTGGGCCATGATTTGGGACTTTCGAGGCAGGTGCGTCACGAATTTTGAGCGGTCAGTTCGGCACGGGATGTTCGCGACGAGTGATAGCATGGGTCAAGTGTGAAATCCATCCAGCTCCCCATCGCTCGCGGTTGGGAAGGTTTTGACGACTGAATGGTCGATGACATCGTCCGACTGAGATTTGCTTATAGTCCCGGCTTTAGCAGGAAAATGGGCATGAACATTCATGGCGGGGACGCTGAATTTCCGCCTGAAGGCGGAACTCCGAACACCTGGGACAGTCGAACAAGTTCTAATCCCGGACCACCAAAAGCTGCACAGAAGACTCTATCCGTCAGCAGCTGAACAAGCTTTCTTCGTTGTAGTCGGTGTCGATGAACCAGCAGGCGATACCATCGGCGTTGCTGTTTTCGACTGCGCCGGTTTGAGGTTTGAAGATGTCTTCTCGTTTTTCGCCATCACCTTCCAGATAACGCCCTTCGGCGCAGACTCTCCCTTCGCCGGGCCAGGCGACCTGGAACGTGAACGTGATCCGGTCTTCCTTGTGAGCCTGCTGAACTCCGGCCACACGCAGATTCTCCAGAATCAATTCAGGGAAGCTCGAGACTTGGTTGTACCCCGAGCCTGACTCTGCCACAGCATCAACCAGTTCATCATCTTCATCGACCGTAAGGACTCAGCGCGGTGACAGGCTTTCGACTGTGAAGGGACCAGCGACCCGGGTTTTTTTCTTATCTTCGTACGGTTTGTCGTAAAGGAATTCAAACTCCGCTCTGGCGGTGATGGACTTGCCGATCTCCTGCTGCCAAGCGATGTCGGCCGCCCACCACTGCTGATGCAGTTCTTCTATTCGCGTCCATTCGCGTAAATTCGCGGTTCAAAACTCCCCTCACCGCGTCAACACAATCCGCTCCCATTCGAGTTTGCGGTGTTTGAAATTGATGAGCAGACCGAGTTGCAGACCGGTCACTTTCAGGTAGTTGATCATCTTGCCGCGTTCGTCATCAGTGATGCATTCGATAGTTTTCGTATCGACAATGATCTGCCCAAAGCAGATCAGGTCCGGGACGTACGTTCCAACAACCTTGGTCTTAAAAACAACGTCGAATGGCTTCTGTTGCTCGCACGGAATTGCGCAAAGCTCGAACTCAACCACGAGAGCATTCTCATAGATCTTTTCGTTAAAACCATGTCCGATCTCGTTCAGAACTTCCATCGCACAGCCAACGATTATGATGCACTTCTTCTCGGAAAAGGATATCTGCCATTGGTTATGTACCGCGAATGGGTGAAGAGTTTTGAACCGCGAATGGACGCGAATTAACGCGAATAGTCGCAGAAGACTGTCATGCGCGCTTGCACACCAGACTCTGATCCAGCGATTGCTTCGTGCAATACTTCAGTTCGCCCAACAGATCCAGTTTCAAGTCGATGTCTTTCGGGGCGGCGTTCCCCTGCGGGGCAAAATGCCCCAGAGCTGCGTATGCGTGCGAAGGACATCGCCGTTTTTCCCTGGAACATCGGCTCTTTTGACAGTTGGCACGTAGATTGCGACTATAGTTTCCCTTCGATCAGGAATCTGGTCTTCATGCTCAAAAGGAAATCCAATGCCCGTTCCAACAATGACTCGTGACAGAATTAATCAATTGACTGAAGAAATCAAAGGCCACAATGAGCCCTTTCAGCGCATTGTGAGCCAGGTGAATCAGGTCCTGGTTGGCCAGGAAAAACTGGTCCATCGCATGCTGATCGGATTGCTGGCGAATGGCCACCTCCTGATTGAAGGCGTTCCGGGACTGGCTAAGACGACGGCAGTGGCCTGCCTCGCAAAAGCGATCCACACAGGATTCCAGCGTCTGCAGTTTACTCCTGACCTGCTGCCCGCCGACCTGATCGGTACTTTGGTTTATCGTCCACAGGATCAGACGTTTGTGGTTCAGAAAGGTCCGATCTTTTCGAACCTGATTCTGGCGGATGAAATCAACCGTGCTCCGGCAAAAGTGCAAAGTGCGCTGCTGGAAGCAATGCAGGAACGGCAGGTGACCATCGGATCGGAAACGTTTCTGCTGCCGGAACCGTTCCTGGTCATGGCGACTCAGAACCCGGTTGAGCAGGAAGGCACTTACCAATTGCCTGAAGCCCAGACCGATCGCTTCATGCTGAAGGTCATTGTTGACTATCCCAACCGGAATGAAGAGTTGCAGATCCTGCGAAGGATGAGCAAGACCGGGCCGAAGTTCGACATTCAGCCTGTGACATCGCCACAGGAAATCATGGCCGCTCGAGAACTGGTGGATCAGGTTTATGTTGCCGAGAAAATCGAAAATTACATCGTCGATCTTGTCATGGCAACTCGGAATCCCGAGGCATACGGGTTGAAGCTGAAGGAACTGATTCAATTCGGTGGTTCGCCTCGGGCAACGATCAATCTGACACTTGCGGCCAAAGCGAATGCGTTTCTGGCTGGACGAGGTTACGTCGTTCCACAGGACGTGAAGGATCTGGCTCTGGACGTGTTGCGACACCGCGTCGTGATTACCTACGAAGCGGAAGCAGAAGATCGAACCAGCGCATCGATCGTGACGGAGATTCTGAATCACATCCCGGTCCCGTAAACTCGTGATAATTCAACGACTGAGTGAGACTCCAGACGAGTGCTTTGTCAGTGATGGATTGATGGTTTGTGTGCCACTGGCTCCGCCAGTGTTTCCTGCATCTGGAGAACACTGGCAGAGCCAGTGGCACACATCAAAGTACGTTTGACAATGCACTAGAATGAAACGAAGCGACACGCAGGCAATGAATCCAGAGAACATCCCATGATCCCCCGTGAAATTATTCGCAAGATCCGGCGAATTCAGATTCGCACGTCTCACAAAGTCGATGAACTTCTGGCTGCCACCTGGAATTCCGCCTTCAAGGGTCGGGGCATCGAATTCGAAGAGGTGCGGCCTTATCAGGTTGGCGACGACGTACGCACGATCGACTGGAACGTGACCGCTCGCAGCGACCAGCCGTATGTGAAACTGTTCCGCGAAGAACGCGAACTGGCAGTGCTGCTGCTGGTGGATCTGAGCGGTTCGCAGAGCTTTGGCACCAATGATCAGACGAAGCGCGATCTGGTGGCGGAACTCGGTGCGACATTGGCAATGTCAGCGATCAAAAACAACGACAGGGTCGGATTGACGCTGTTCACGGACGAGATTGAAAAGAGCATCCCGCCACGAAAGGGGTCACGGCATGTGCTGCGACTCATTCGGGAACTGTTGTTTTGTGAGCCGGTGGGAAACCGCACTAATCTGCGTCGAGCCCTTGAGCATCTGAACCGCACATCCAGACGCCGCACGGTGGTGTTTCTGATCAGCGATTTTCAGGACACCGACTTTGAATCAACGCTGAAAGTCGCTCGCCGCAAGCACGATATCATTCCGGTGGTCATCAGCGATCCCAGGGAAAGGGAAATGCCGAACGTGGGGCTCGTGCGGCTTCAGGATGAAGAAACGGGCGAGGTCATCACGCTGGATACAGCCAGCCCCGGAAATCGCAGTTTGTTTACGAAGCTGTATCAGCAACAATCAGCAGCTCGTGACGGAATGTTTCGTCGTCAGCGACTGGAACCGCTTCATCTGGAGACAGGTCGAGATCTGGTTGACCCGTTGCGACGATATTTTCATCAGCGGGAGAGCCGACAATGAAGATCTGTAACGCCCGAAAACTTTGGCATCCGTTCTGCCTGACGGCTCTCATTGGGTTGCTTTCCGTTGCCGCATCCCGCGAATCGGACGCTGAAGAAGTCAGCCGCACATCTGATTCCAATCAGACCACAGTGACCTCGAACGTCTCAAGCACCACGGTGCAGGTTGCGGAACCGCTGACGCTGGAACTAACCGTGACGGCATCGACCGGAAGTCAGGTGGATTTCCCATCAGTCGGGAAGTCGCTGGGAAGCTTCGACGTGACAACTCAGACTGACAGAGCGGATGTGCCATCTGCAGGTGACAGCAACCAGAGAGTCTGGACTCGACGATTGACGCTGGAGAGCATTGTCACCGGCGACCTGGAGATCCCTGCCCTGGAAATCCTGGTTCGCAAAAATGCGGACTCTCAGACGCTGAGATCCGATGTAATCCCCGTGCGCGTCACCAGTGTTCTGGAAGATCGGGCCGATCCGACTCAATTTCGCGACATCCAGTCGGTTGTCGATGTCGCCGTACCGCAACCCGCCTCGCGCGCCTGGTTATGGTGGACTCTGAGTGGTTCCGGAGCAGTGGCGGCGGCGACCCTGCTGTTCATGGCTGTTGCGAAACGCAAAACGTGGATGACACCAAACGCATGGGCGATCCGCGAACTCGAAGATCTTCGAAACTCGGACGCCCTGAAATCCATCGACAGCGACACCGTGACAGAGAACCTTGCGATCATACTGCGAGACTACCTGGAACTGCAGTTTGACATTGCAGCTCCGGTCCGGACATCCGGGGAACTGCTGCTGGAGATCGAGACTGCCAGGTACATGAACGCTGAGACGACCAAAGGATTTGCTGAACTGTTTGCGAATTCAGACTTGGCCCGATTTGCCGGCCTGAAGCTGACTCAGGCCGAACTGACAAGGGCCATCGACGATGCCCAGCGGCTGATCGAAACTGCGTCACACGAATCTCACTTGCCAAGTATTGAAGATGGGGTCAGGAACCAATAGTGCGGAGCACTCTGCGCAGCAAACGCTGAGAGTGTTGTTTTCGTGAGAAGAATTTAAATGCGGAGGCTGACGATTTTCTGGGTGCTTGCGGCTCGGGCGGTGAGGAATGTTGGGATTTCCGCCACGATGGGGCTCGTCCCCATCGAGCGATGATCATCACCAGAAAAGAAGTCAGCAATGCGTTTTCGCCACTGTGGAGCTTGCCTCCGTAGGGCGCTGATCAACGGAATCACGGCTCCATGCGGACAAGTTGGCTATAGTCTTTGAAGTTGGTATAGCAAAAAAAGAGGGGATGCCTCGAAGCTGGTGTTTTTCCCGAAGGCA